>NZ_JACJDN010000112.1:0-8399 GCF_014163565.1 Pseudoalteromonas sp. SR45-5
TGGTATTGCCCGCTAAGCGTTAAACCAGAGAAAGTGCTATAAGCGTTAACGCTTAAGTGCCAAGTACCTGCTTGTGGATTAGTAAATGTACATGTTTCTGCATTGCCATTTTTATAAGGGCGGCAATCGTATGAGCTTGCTGTTGGTTGGCTACCGTATTTTACAAATAAATCAGCATCGCCACTGCCACCCGATGTTGTTACTGTAAACGTACTCATTCCAGCTGGTACATCTAACGTGTAATGTTTCCACTGCCCAGTATTGGCTGACACATCGCTTATAGTGCCGCCGCCTGCTTGTGGAGTACCTGAACCGCCACCCGATGATGAACCACCAGTAATATTACCTACCAAGCTAACAGCTGAATACGCAGAGTAGCCGTTAAGCATTACGTGGTAAGTTCCCGCAGTAGGGTTATCAATAGAACACTCTTCGCTATTACCGCCTTTATATGGACGACAATCATAGGTAGTAGCTGTAGGTTTACTGCCTGCACGTACGTATAAATCAGCATCGCCAGTACCACCACTCATAGTGAATGTTACGTTAGTTGCACCGCTTGGTACTGTCATCATGTAAAATGCTTGTGCATTTGCAGCCCCACTTAAACCTGTTTTAGCTTCACCATTAATAAGCTCGCTATCGCCACCTGTAGGTGGAGTAGTGCCGCCACTTGCTGCTGCAACAGCTGCGGCAGCATCAACAATACCCGTACCACAGCTAGTACATGTTGCAGGGAACGAACGGGTAGTTGATTTTAAAATACTTTCTATTTCGTCAGGCGTTGCATCTGGCTTTGCTTGCTTAATAAGTGCCGCAACACCTGCTACGTGGGGCGCAGCCATTGATGTACCTTGTGAAAAGCCATAGCTGTCGCTTGAAGGTGTAGACGAACCTGAATTGTAAGTTGATAGAACGCCTTCAGAGTCGTTTGCAAAGCTTTGTGCGCCACCTGGTGCTGCAACATCAATATTGCTACCGTAGTTTGAGTAATAAGCTCTGCCGCCATTACGGCCCACTGAGGCTACGTTTACTACACCGTTACAGTTACCTGGGTTGTAGTTTGCTGAGTTATCGTTATCGTTACCTGCAGCAATAACTACCACAGTGCCGTTACTACGTGCTGTGTTAATTGCATTTTGAGTTGTAGAGCTAC
The DNA here is from genome assembly GCF_014163565.1 of Pseudoalteromonas sp. SR45-5. Classification (NCBI taxonomy): domain Bacteria; kingdom Pseudomonadati; phylum Pseudomonadota; class Gammaproteobacteria; order Alteromonadales; family Pseudoalteromonadaceae; genus Pseudoalteromonas; species Pseudoalteromonas sp. SR45-5. The sequence goes on from NZ_JACJDN010000112.1 coordinate 1,157, forward strand.
ATGAACCGCTCCCACCTAAACTCATATTAATTACATCAGCAGGGTTTGAGTTAGCAGGAATACCTGAAACACTTCCACCAGATGCCCAAATAATACCGTCTGCAATATCAGAGGTTAAACCACCACACTTACCTAGTACACGAACAGGCACTACTTTTGCGTTATAAGCTACGCCTGCAACACCTTCACCGTTATTGGTTACCGCAGCAACTGTGCCTGCTACGTGCGTGCCATGCCAGCTAGAGTTTTGTGCACCGTTAGTACCACATTCATTCGCAGCAACTGCATCACCAGGATCACGTGCATCGCTATCGCGACCACCACCGTCATTAGCTACCGAAAGGTTAGAGATCATATCGTAACCTGGTAAAATATTAGCGTTTAAATCAGCATGAGGGCGGTAGCCCGTATCTAGTACAGCTACAACGACACCGCTACCCGTTGCGGTATCCCATGCGGTCGGTAAGTTTAAACCACCGGCTTGCTCGTAGTAGTGCCATTGGTCATCAAAACGTGGATCGTTAGGAGTTGAAAACGGCTTTAGCATTTGATCCACTTCAATGTATTCAACATTGCCAGAATCAACCATTTCTTGCATAAACTCTTGGGCCTCAGCCGCACTTAATTTTTTATCAGCACGCATTACGTGATGATTATTAAGTGCCATTGCACGAACGTATTTTGCTTTTACTTTGCCTTTTTTAGAAGCGAAGTTTTTAACAAAGCTTTGTGCGCGCTTTTTCATGCTAGCTGGGCTTGCGTCTGCAGTTGAGAGGCTCGCCATTTCGTTATTATTTTTATATTTAATAATGAACTGAGTTTCGAAACCGCCTTGGCTTTGTAGTTTAGCCGATGTTTCAGCCATTGAACTTGAAACTGATTGAGCCATGCCAGATGTTGCAGCAAAAAGCGTACTAACTGTAATTGCAATTGCGCATCTTTTAAAAGTTTTACTTGTTGTCATAATTATCCCTAGATTTTTATTTATTATTTCGTGATGTAGGATCACGATGCGGGAACAAAAGTAAACCATCTGTTAACTAGGTTAAAATATCAATTTATTATGTACCTCTTTCATTTAGTTATAACTCAGGTTTTTAGCGGTTTACTCGTTGTTTAGTATTTGTCATATAAATTAAAAATAAGTATAAAGGGTTGGTTTATTGTGCGGGTAATTATTCCCGACTTATTACTGATGCGTTTTTGTTGTGTTATTGCTAATAATTTAAATGCTACGTTGTTAGCTATCAAACTTTGCTATAATCGGAAAAATTTTTTAGTAGGGTAAAATAATGAGTCAAGTAGATGTAATTGTAATAGGTGCGGGAGCTGCAGGATTAATGTGTGCAGCGCAAGCTGGATACCGTGGCCGAAGCGTTACAGTACTTGATATGGGGAAAAAACCAGGTCGTAAAATTTTAATAAGTGGTGGTGGGCGTTGTAATTTTACAAATGAAAACGCAACCCCTGATAACTACTTATGCGCAAATGCTCATTTTGTTAAATCATGTTTAAGTCGCTATACACAGCATGACTTTATTGAGCTGGTAGACAGACATGGCTTGGCGTATCACCATAAAACACTAGGTCAGCTTTTTTGCGATAACAATGCACAAGACATTGTTGATATTTTACTGACCGAATGTGAGTGGGCCGGGGTAAATATAAAACTACGCAGTGAAGTGATCAGCGTATCAAAAACCGAAACCGGCTATAGCGTTACCACAGAGCAAGAAACCTTAAGCTGTGAGTCGTTAGTTATAGCATCAGGTGGCTTAACTATGCCAAAACTAGGGGCTACACCAATAGGTTATAAAATTGCAGAGCAGTTTGGCTTAAGCGTGTTACCAACTATGGCTGCACTTGTGCCGTTTACTTTGCATCAGCATGATAAAGAGCGTTTTGAAGGGCTCTCGGGAATTAGTATCCCTTGTGAAGTTTCAAGCGAAGACGGCACCGTATTTAAAGAAAACATCCTCTTTACTCACCGAGGGTTATCGGGCCCAGCAATATTGCAAATAAGCTCATTTTGGCGAGCAGGGCAGGCTGTAACTATAAACTTATTACCTGAAATTGATTTAAGGCAGCAACTTGCTGATTGGCGAGAAACGCAAGCCCAAAAGTCCTTAAAAAATAGCCTTGCAACTATTTTACCTAAACGCTTTATAGAAATACTGCACGAAAGCAAAGCGATACCAGATTGTAATATTAATCAGCTTACCCATGCTCAAATAAATGAGTTAGTAAATTATATTCATGCGTGGCAAATTAAACCCAATGGCACAGAAGGTTATAGAACAGCAGAAGTAACATTGGGCGGTGTAGATACCGACGAGTTGAGCTCAAAAACCTTTGAAGCTAAAAAAGCTAAAGGCCTATACTTTATAGGCGAAGTAACTGACGTAACAGGGTGGCTTGGAGGCTACAACTTCCAATATGCGTGGAGCTGTGGATTTGCTTGTGGGCAGCACGCTTAAGTTTAGGCTATAAACCCATCTAAGTAAGTTGATTGAGCGATAACGGTTGAATCGTTATCGCTAACACATACTTTATTGCGTCCATTATTTTTAGCCTTATACAGCGCTGTATCAGCCCGCTCCAGTAGTTTTAGCACTGTATCGTCTTTTTGTATCGTTGCTAATCCAATACTTATAGTAAATGCTACATTTGTAACTGTGTTTTCGGCAATATACTTTCTCAGGTCATCGGCTTTTTTAGCGCTATCATTTAAAGAGGTGTTGGATAAAATAATAGTGAATTCTTCTCCACCCCATCGCGCAATAAGTGCGTCATTTCCCATACGGCTTTTTAATATTTTTGCAAATTCAGTTAGCACGTTATCACCAACCAAATGCCCGTAGGTATCGTTTATATTTTTGAAGTGATCTATATCGCAAATAAGTAAGCAATGTGGGGTTTTAAAAACGTCATTTTTAGCAATTAACTGTGATAATTCAAAATCAAATTTTTGCCTGTTATAAAGCCCCGTTAACTTATCGGTTTCTGCTAAGTGTTGAATTTCTAAGTTACGGATAGATAATCGAGTGTATGCCGAAAACCGTGTTTTTTCGTAAAACCTAAAAATTAAAATATGAGCAAGGCTTACCTCTATAAGATTAAATAAAGAGCCTAAGCCAATTGTTACAGTTTGCTGTTGTTGTAAATACACAAGATACGCACAAATAGCAAAAGCGACTGCACTAAATAGGCTTCCCCAGTTTCTTCCAACTAAAAAAAAACTAAAAGGCGGGATTAACGTTGCCCAAAATAAAGAATGCGCATGTCCGCCTACAGAAATCACAAACATCATTATTAAGCTAACAACCATAAGGGCAACGGCCCATGCTGCTGCATTTACGTTGGCTGTTTTATTAAACCAAGTATAGATACCTAGTGATATAGTCAGCCCTAAGGCATCAATTAAAGCAATGTTATAGCTTTCAAAGTAGAAAAGGTTGAGGAGTGTTAAAACTAAAAAATAACTCGTAGTTATTAGTAAAGAGTGGGCTATTAAACGAGTACGCCAAAAGTCTTTATGATCTTTAGGGTATTGCGGAAACTCCTTATACCAAAAACCTAGCATACCAAATAATCCTTGAGTCCATTAATTTAAAGATTATTACCTATATAAGATTTTTATTATAGCTTTTTAACTTTGATTAAAAGAGTATTACAGGTTGGAAGTGAGTTATTTATATAAAGCTTAACGGGTTAAACGCTAACCACGCTAAGCTTTATAATAATTCAGGTTAGAGCTGAATAGTTAACTATTTATAGCAGGGCGATAATCACTCTTAACGCCTGCGTAATTAGGGCCAAATATAGAAAGTCCTTTTGGTGTTGTAAACTCAACAGGTGCTGGCAAAATAATAACGGATACAGGCATACCTATTTCATAATTTGGGTTGGTGATTGGCGTACCCGCTTGTGTGTTTAGGCAACAAATTAAATCAGGGATGGTAACGTGTACTTCTTTATTTAAAAACGCAGCCATATTTTCGTTTTTAACCGTAATTTTATAACTGTTACCAGCAAACTCGCCAGTGCCAGCAAGCATAACTTCGCCTATGGTAAAGCCTTCAAGTGTTTTAAATTCAAACTCACTAACAATTCCTTCAAACGCGACAAATCCATTACCTTGCTCGGCAACTACATTAATAGTGTTTTCATTTGAGTTGTTGGCTTCACGCATGGCTCTTCCAAGCTTTAATGCTTTACTTATCGTGCCGTGAATAACCGCATCTTTCATCTGGTCAATAGGAAGAATATGATCAATGGCCGCGATGTCGTTACGGCTTATTTTGGCAAGGGCACGCACTACAGTTTCAGCGCGTAAGTCATCCATAACGTTTTCACAAATAAAGCATTCGCCAAATTCGTTCGCGGTAATAATTGGTGCTGCAGGTAAATTATTTAAATAATAGGTTGAGTGGGTAATTTCAGGAACTGCTCGTCCAGCAGGGTCGGCATCAATAATGTAGCCGTCAAACATAGCCGCTAAATAAAACGATACCGCAGTGTTAGCGCCACCTAGTTCGCAACAAATCGTTCCGTAAATAGATTCTTTATTCATGTACTCAAGGGCGCGATCGTAGGCCGCTAAAATAGAATGCTTACCTGTACGTGGGAGATTAGCGTAAGCGCGCTCTTCCGTATCTGTTAGTGGCGAGATTGCCCCTAAAATATAAGGTGTGCATACAAGCTCACCCGCGGGTACTTCATCTGCGCTAATAAGTTTAAACGTTTTACCTAGTGCAAGGGCTTCGTCAATGTAATTTATGCCTTCACTTAGCTCACCGCCACCACCGGTACCTAAAATGGCGCAGCCGTATAAAATATCAATTAGTTGTTCACGATTAAGAATTTGCATGTGTGTATCGCTATTGGTTATCTAAAAAAAGAGGCTGCCTTAAGATTGTTTAAAGCAGCTATTTGAGAGTTGAAATTAAAAGTCGTAGCTTAGCTCTACGCCGTAACTACGTGGTTTATTAGGTTGGCGCGCAAGTTCAGTAATCCCATCGCCATATAAAAATATATCTTCAATGGCACGCTCATCAGTGAGGTTGTCTACGTAAACTTGCACTGTCCATTGCTCAGATTTAACACCAACCCCCGCATTGAGGTAGGTGTAGCGTGATGACTCTACATCTGGAATATCAATGCTGAAGGTTTTAGGCCCTTCTATTAATACCTCCGCGCGGGAAAACAGTGACCACTGGCCGTTTAATTGCGTATTATGATTGGCCGATATGCTGTAGTTGTATTCAGGGACCCAAAACTGTGGTCTGCCAGTAAGCTCAGGGCGCAGTGCAAAGCTTTTTATTTCTGAATCAATAATACCGGCGCTTAGGTTTATGCTTAAATTGCTGGTGGCTGCATAGGCCGCTTCTAGCTCTAAGCCTTTGGTTCGCACTTCATCAATTGATAGATTTTCGAGGGTGTATGTATCTACATTAAATTGCGTAAATTGAGCATCGTCTTGGTCAATAATAAACGCAGCTCCATTAAGGGTTAATTTGCTATCAAACAAAGACGTTTTAAAACCCATTTCGTAGCTATCAGACACTTCTTGATCAAAGGTACGGCTAATTCCTTCTGCAGGCTCATTAAAGCCGCCACTTCTAAATCCGTGCGAATAACCTGTATAAAGTAAAAAGTCATCCGTAACTTGGTATCCTAAAGTTACTTTTGGCTGTAGTTGGCTAAACGACTTTTTAGCGTAAGTATCTGTTTTATTAGTTGGGTCGAACGATTCACGTGTATCGTGATCGTAACGTAGTGCGCCGGTTAACTCTAACTGCGAGGTAATATCGTAGTTAAATTGCCCCGCAAGAGCCCACGCATCACTGCTGTTATTATCGATAATAGATAAGTAAGGTTCATCGTTTGCAAAGTCTTTACGGGTGAGTATTTGTGCATCGGTAAAGTCATCGTAAAAAAGTACCGCAGTGTCGCGGTCGCGCTGTTGATAAAATGCCGACACAGACCATCTAAACTCCTGATCTGACTGGGATATAAATCGAGACTCAACAGTTAACGATTCAACATCGTATAATCCTTCAGTACCAAACGGTGCTCTAAAAAAACCGTCTTCGTCAATAAAGGTTGCATCGGCAGAGTAGTCGCCATCGTAAAAGTGCTCGTTTTCTGAATTGCTGTAGGCAGTTACAAACTCAAACTTACCTAAATCGTAATGTTGGGTAAGTTTAGCGCTTAGCTCATACACATCACGCTCGTCTTCGTTAATAATATTTTGCGAGGTATTAATTGAGAAGTCTTCAATAGTGTCATCGTTTACGCCTTGATAGTAAGCAAAACCCGCTTCGCTCGACGTGTATTTACCTTTAAGGTTTATTGATGTGTCTTCAGTTAATTCAAATTCTAATTGAGAAAATACTGATTGCTCTTTTAATGGATCGGCTTTATCGCCTGTGTAGGTGTTTTTAATGAGGCCATCGGTATCTTTAATGTAACCACCGGCTCTAAAATAAGCCGTGTTTTCATCATTTAACGACCCTGACACAACTGCATTTAGGTTATAGGTATTGCCGTTGCCAATTGATCCTTTAACTTTACCTTCGAAGTCTTCAATTGGTTTTTTTGTGGTAACAATAACCGCACCACCAATGGCACCACGGCCGTACAGTGCGCCTTGCGCGCCACGCATAACTTCAATGCGTTCAATATCTACCAAGTCTTGGTTAATAAACTCTAAATCGGGGGCAGTTACACCATCAACAACAAATGCAAGCGGCGGATCGCCCACTTGCGGTGTAATTAACCCTCGAATAGTTATGCGCGCAAGGCCGGGTCTAAAGTTATCAAGTTGCGACAAATTAGGCGTTAAATTAGCAACATCGCGAAAGCTGGTAATACGAGATTTTTCAATCGTATCGGCGCTAAAGGCGGTAACAGAGTCTGGCACGTTTTGAATTGACTCAACACGTCCTCGAGAGATAACAGAAATTTTTTCGATAGTGTTGGCTGTATTATTTTGTTCTTGTGCATTAACGTGTGACAAGCACGATAAACTCACCGCCGATGCTAAAAGCGTTTTATGGAATTTTGTTCTATTGTATCTGCTCATGTTATATGTCCTAATGTCACGACTAAGGTAATGTTTTTAACGTACAAACATTGTCGCTTTTTCAGACAAAATAATATTTTGTAAAACCTCAAATGAGCACAAACATATTGTGAAAATATCTAGCAGGCGCTAAGTTTTATGTACATTTTGACAATA
>NZ_JACJDN010000113.1:0-8378 GCF_014163565.1 Pseudoalteromonas sp. SR45-5
TCGCGCCAGCAAAAAATAATAATGCTATATTGTCAGCGAGTTAGATAATTGTATTGATCAGTGGTAAGCGACTATTTAGGAAGATCATGAATAACAAAAAAATTAAATTAACTGATTTAGCGAAACTAGCAGGCGTGTCTACCTCTACAGTTTCGCGTGCGCTTAATGATAATCCGCTAATTAAGCAAGAAACCCGCGATAAACTTCAGCGCTTAGCTAAAGAGCATAATTTTAGCCTTAATACGGCTGCAAGTCGGTTGCGGACACAAAAAACCAATGTAGTTGCGGTTATAATTAACCTTGACGAACAAACAGAGCAGTCGATTAGCGATCCGTTTTTACTTAAAGTAGTGAGCGAAATTAATCTTGCACTTAATCAGCAAGGGTTAGAGCTTTTACTATCTAATTCAATCATGGCGCAAGACGATTGGGCTAATTATTTTATTAATAGCCGCCGTGCAGACGGTATTATTGTTGTAGGTCAAGGTAAAAACCAAATCAATATAGAAAATGCAGCTAACGCAGGTATTCCGCTGGTGGTATGGGGAGACCCTAAAACACCTAGCAACTACCCCATTGTAGGAAGTGACAATTACTTGGGAGGCTTGCAAGCAACAACGCATTTAATAGAGCACGGAGCTAAAAACATTGTATTTTTAGGCGACCCAGAACATGGTGAAATTAGTGAGCGTCATAGAGGGTACTCTGCCGCATTAGCATCCCATAAATTAGAGCAACATGTTGTATCTATTGATATTACAAGTAGCTCAGCATATCAATCAATTAACCAATTACTGCGTGAAAAAGGCCTTTATTTTGATGCTATAGTTGCATGTAGTGATATGGTTGCCTTAGGTGCCATGAAAGCCTTAAAAGAGCGTTATGTAAGCATTCCTAATGATGTCGCTCTAGTAGGTTTTGATGATATTGCTATGGCCGACATTAGCCACCCTTCATTATCAACTATCCGACAAAACACACAGTACGCAGCCACGCTATTAGTTCAAAAATTGATGCAGCAACTAGCTGGTGAAAAAGTTGAATCACAAGTAATTGATATTGAACTGATTACCCGCCAATCAAGTAAAAGATAGTTTATAAATCATGTTGAGTTAATGTTAAATTTAAAATGCAAACGATTGCATTGGGGGCTATTCTAAACTAAACTCAAACCTCACTGATATAAACACACACTGTGTATGCACTCGTTATGGGCATACAATAAAGGTCGTTATAGCGTTTAAATAACGCTGTAAAGCGAGGACAATTATGAGTAAAACAAAAGTCACACTGGCAATTGCAGCAAGTTACTTTATTTTCGCTATTTTGTTAAATAGCGTGGGCACCGTTATTTTGCAGGCAATAAATACCCTTGGGGTAAGTAAAACAGAAGCTTCAGTGCTTGAGGGGTTTAAAGATTTATCCATTGCGATAATGTCATTTGTAGTGGCTTCGTTTATTCCTCGCCTAGGCTATAAACTGGCTATGCTTGGGGCACTTACTGTTGTTGCCCTTGCTTGTGTAAGTACGGCTTTAATTAGTGACTTTTATGCGTTTAAAATTTTATTTGCCGCCATTGGTTGTGGCTTTGCTGTGGTTAAAGTGTCGGTTTACTCTATTATCGGCCAAGTGACAGATGATGCAAATAGCCACTCTTCATTGTTAAACACCATTGAGGGCATTTTCATGGTTGGTGTGTTAAGTGGCTATTGGATTTTTACTGCTTTTATAGATCCAAACGATTCAACCGCGTGGCTCAACGTTTATTACTTACTAGCAGCTCTGGCCCTAATCGTTATAGCGAGCGTAATTGCTGCGCCTATAAAGCCCGCCATTATAAGTAAAACTAAACGCTCTGGTTGGTTCGATTTTATCGCCATGCTTAAGCTAACATATCAACCGTTGGTACTCATATTTATAATTAGTGCTTTTTTATACGTATTAATTGAGCAGGGCGTCGGTACTTGGCTACCCACATTCAATAATGAAGTTTTAAAACTTCCTATAGCTATTAGTATTCAGCTGGCCAGTATTTTTGCTGCGGCACTTGCATTTGGGCGCTTAGTAGCAGGGCAAGTACTTAAACACATTCACTGGTTTGTTGTATTGAGCAGTTGTTTAATTGCGATGGCCGGCCTCATACTTATTACCCTACCGCTTACTGAGAATGTTACTGAAAATACAGTAATTAGCTTATTTGATGCACCACTTGCTGCATTTATTTTACCGTTAATTGGCTTTTTCATGGCGCCTATTTATCCGGTACTTAACTCAGTTATTCTCAGCGCTCTTGAAAAACATCGTCATGCCGCTATGACTGGCTTAATTGTAGTTTTTTCAGCACTTGGTGGAACAACAGGCTCAATAATAACTGGTTATGTATTTGAGCACTTTAGTGGCCAGCATGCGTTTTACCTTTCTTTGGTTCCCATTAGTTTGATTTTTATTAGCGTGATTTTTTTCAAAAAACGAACCGACGCTATCTCACAACACGCAACAACAGCTTAACAGTAAGGAAAGTTATGAGTTTTTTTGACAGCCAATTATTTAAAGATGTTCAAATGCAGCATGTATTTAGCGACTGTAAAACATTCGCAGATGCAATTGCGCGTGTTAATTGGCAAAGTGCATGTAAAAGCTATGAACAATTAGCGCCTTTAACTAATACGCAGCTTAGTGAGTTTGTAAACGCACACTTTATTACTTCCCCAGTGCTAGCAATGGGCACTGAGGCTGATACGTCATCGGTTAAACATTATATAGACTCGTTATGGAGTGGCCTTAGAAGAGAGGCGGATACCCCGAAGCAAGATTCATTACTAGCACTAAAGCACAGCTATATTGTGCCTGGCGGGCGCTTTCAAGAGATTTACTATTGGGATAGTTATTTTACAGCATTGGGCTTAATCGATGCAGATAAAGGTGATGTAGTTGAAGATATGCTACTTAACTTTGTAGATTTAATTAACGATTATGGTTGTATTCCAAATGGTAACCGTCGCTATTATTTATCACGCTCGCAGCCACCGGTTTTAGCACTCATGGTCGAGTTATTATGGGAACATACGCATAGCAAATCACTCAATACGCAATGGCTTGCTATGTGTGTTGCAGCACTTGAAAAAGAATATATATTTTGGATGCAAGACGCGCAGTTCCTTTCGAGTGATTTATTGGGCTCAAAGCGGGTAGTAAGAATGCCTTGTGGTGGTGTTTTAAATCGTTATTGGGACGATGTAAGTGAGCCAAGAGCAGAGTCATTGCGTGAAGATTTAGCGCTAGCGGAAGGGTTGGCGAAGGAGAAAAAATCTGATTTTTATCGTAATATTCGCGCTGCATGTGAGTCGGGTTGGGACTTTAGTTCTCGTTGGCTTGGTGAGTCTAATTTACTAAGCTCTATTCAAACAACTGATATTGTTCCTATAGATTTAAACTGCCTTATGTATAACTTAGAGAATCAATTAAGCAAATTCTTTCAATTGCTCGGCAATAGTGAACAAGCAGAGCATTACCAATTACTTGCCAGCAATCGCAAGGCGCTTATTAATGCTTACCTTTGGAATGAGCCAACCGGTTTTTTTGTTGATTATAACTGCCGTACAACGACTCAATCTCCAATACTTAGTGCGGCGGCAACTACTGCTTTATTTGTTAATTTAGCCAGTAATGAGCAAGCAATCAAGGTAGCTACAATATTAGCCAATGAATTTTTAAAAGAGGGTGGCATTGTTACAACTATTACTCAAACGCCTCAGCAGTGGGATAGTCCAAATGGTTGGGCTCCACTCCAATGGCTTGCGGTAAAAGGGCTTAATAACTACGGTATTACTCAATTGAGTACACATATAATGCAAAATTGGGTAAATATGGTTGAGCAAAATTTTGCAGTAAATAAGTGCTTACTCGAAAAATACAATGTGTGCACACCAGCGGTTTTAGCCAGTGGTGGTGAATATCAAGTACAGCAGGGTTTTGGTTGGACTAATGGCGTAACGACTCGATTTTATAAATTACTAAACTACTAATCCGATCTGTTACTTATCTTACAAAAGCAATTTTAAAACAAAGGCAATGTAGGTTATGTATTGATTTAATAGGTTTTTATCTGTTTTAGGATGAGAAACGATAACTTTATTTTAATACCAAAATCTCATTGTAAGTTGTATTTGATTTAGGTAATGTAGTGTAAATGTTTCAAGGACGAAATTTATGCCCCATAAAAACTCAGTATTCGTAAAAACTACATTTCAATCATCTTTTCATTCACACAACTACACAGCTATTTTAAGAACACTACAGGCCTTGTTTGGTGATATTAAAATGGACGATGTTATTCCTAAAGCTGAGCAGCGTGCAAATTATGATTTGTTTTTAATAGATGGTGCTAAAAGCAAATGGCAAGATCTCATTCCCGCAGACCTTATTTGTTTAGCTAAACACCATAGTGTTGTTATCTTTAATGTTGATAAAGAAGATGTGTGCGAGCAAAACTTATTGCTTAACCATTTTAATGGTGTTTTTTATAAATCTGATGCGCCAGAAGATATTTTTAAAGGGTTAGTTCGTGTTGATACTGGCGAGCTTTGGTTTACGCGTAAAGTAATTTCAAAAGCTTTTAACGATATTTTAGCCGTGGCATCATCATTTAATAACCTACATGACGACATTGAATTAAAGCAGGACGATTACGATCATTTAACAAAGCGAGAAAAGTCCGTTATTCATTTAATTGCACAAGGTGCGAGTAACAATACAATTGCTGATAAGCTCAATATTAGCGACCACACTGTAAAAACACATTTGTACAGTGCGTTTAAAAAAACTAACTCACGTAACAGGGTAGAGCTTGCGAATTGGGCTCAGCGTTACGTTTCTGTTTTATTACCAATGGCTAAATAAATAGTATATATAATCTCAATTTTCCTATAAAAAGGCTACTGTTAGTAGCCTTTTTTATTTGTTAAATTAGCTCACTTTTTTAGCCCATAAGCCTTTATCAATGCCTTTTGTTATAAGGTCTGTCAGTGCTTTTTCTATTGCCTGAGTTACACAAATACTCATAGGTTCGTTGTCACTAAAGCCGGCTTCAGCTTCAGCTAGACGTTTGTAGCTTACGTATCTAAAAAAGCCTGCACGCATCTCTTGGCTTAATACTTTTTTGCTGGTGGCCACACTAAGCAACACTTGGCCTGTACGAACATCCACAGCGCGTAGATAAATTGAAATAGCATCTTCACGGTAAAGCTCAGATGCGCCTATACCAAAGTATTCCATACCTAACCCACCCGTTTTTACATTGGTGTCATAGCTTATAATACCGCCCTCTAAAATGATTTTAGCTGTGGTAAGTGGAGGTAACTCAGCCTGGTTAGGGTTATCAGTTTGGCCTGCACGAATGATTTTTCGCTCAGTTAAAATGTTTTGTAAACCTTCACGCTCAACAGGTGTAAACCAATCAGATTCATGCAGTGCTTGTACGAGTATTGAATTAGCACCTTGAGTAACGGCAGTCGAAAACGAACTAACGTTAGTTTGTGGTTTATATTGACCTGTTTGGTCTCTAAATGAGTAGACCGATACCGGAATGCTGCCAACAGGTTTTGGTAAGTTTTTTAAGTCTGCAAATAATTCAGTTGGCTCTAGGCTAATTGCTTTTTGCTGTGATGGTGGAATAAGCTTACCTAAACTTGTACAGCCGCTCAAACCCAGTAATGTTATTGTTATTAGTAGTTTATACATTATCCAAACCTCGGTACTTCAATGATCACAACAGAGTCATCTAATATGTTTGTTATTTTTACTGTAATAGAATCGGTTGTGCTGGTTATAACTTCAATTTGATAATCGCCACTCATAAAAATTGAGTCTTGGTCAAAAAGACTGTCTTCAATGTCTTCACCAAACGCCATATCTGTAATTTCTCTTACCATGCGGTTTAAGTAAGTGCGCTCTAAAGAGTCTTGAAATTGTTCAGCATAACCTTTTTCGATTACCGGAGCCTTGTGCTTATTTTGAGCCTGTGCTTTGCTCAGCAGCATATTTGCATTGAGTGGATTACCACCAAAGCTTGGATTTATTGGGGTGTAAATTATTTCAGTCGCGGAAGCTGAAAAGCTTAATATTGTTATTATTATAAGGGCTATTTTTTTCATTTTACCATCCATCTTTAGCCATATCTGGTGTTGATGCAGCCATGTTTGAGCGAGCCATTGCATCTATTACTGTATAAACAGCTTGCTCAACACGTTCATCGAGGGGTTCTAATCTGCGACCTAAATAAGTCGCGTAAACGAGTTGATTATTCATTATTAAAGAAAGTTGTGTACCCGCTTTTGGTATTACGGTTTCTTTTATTTCAATATTAAAACCAGCTGTTGAAGGGAGATCTCGCCAGTAGTTTGAAAATTCATAATAAAATTGATGACCAAAGCGGCTAATACTTCTATCAAGTAATAAGCCATCTATTTCTAGTTCATCCGCAGCATGAGTTGCCCCAGAAAAACATAGGAAAAGTGTGAGTAGGTAACGATTAAAGTTAATATTTTTTTTCATAATTTAAAAAGGGGAGAGGATCGCTCTCCCCACCTCAACAATTACATTTGAGTAATTGTTGCTGCGTTTCCATCACCAATTTGGGTAACAGATACAGTGCTGTCAAAGCCAATTACTGAGCCTTCAACAATATTGTCGTTACCAATTTGAGTAACACTAAACGATACGTTTTCACCACCAACTAAAAATGCTGATTGTTCAACGCCAGTAACCCAGTTACCTTCACCTGTTTGTGAAATATCAATGCTGTGGTTATTGCCTTCAACCATCATATCAATAAGGTTTAACGTGCCACTTTGTGCAATATCAATTTGGTTATTATTACTATCTAAAATGCCAGCAAGGGTAACAATTGCTTCATTTTGAGAGCCGTCTTGAGCAATATCGATGTCATTATCGTTAGATGTAAGCGTTACATCTGGGTATGAAGATTGAACAAGTACGGCATTTTCATCGCCAGCTTGTACTAAATCAACATCATTGCCAGAGCCGTTAAAGTTAGCTAAGTGAATCGAGTTTAAATCACCTATTTGGGCTGATGTAAATTCATTGTCTGAACCAATTACACCCATGTAGGCTTCGTTTAAATCACCGTTTTGCATTGAAGTTAGTTCGTTGTTGTCACCAATTAAATCGGCTGTCATTAAGTTTTCAGCGCCAACTTGTGTTGCTGAAACCTCATTATTAGAACCTTCAAATAAGTTTGATTCAATTGTGTTAAGTGAACCTTCTTGATCTAAATCTATTTGGTTGTCGTCCCCAATTACAGTTGCAAACGTTACCGCATTAGTTAAGCCATCTTGCTCAATTTCAATTTCATTTGCATCACCAGAAATTGCACTAAATGCTACAGCATTACGATCACCTACTTGTTCAACTTCAAGCTCGTTGTCATTGCCTTGTATACTACTTACTTTAAAGGTACTCCAATAACCGTCTTGAACTAAATCAAGAGTATTTTCGTCGCCTGTAAGCATCGTAATTTCTGCTTCATGCCATTCACCGGTTTGCAGTGAGGTAATTTCATTTGCGTTACCTTGCATATCCATGTTGTAGAACCAGTGACCACCAGTGCCTTGTTCAACATCAATGATATTATCATCACCAGTTACAATATTAATCGCTTCATTATTTACAAAAAAGCCTTGGCCAAATTGTGAAACAAATAACATATTATTATTACCAGTCACTTCAGAGATAAAACCATTAGCAACGCCATCTTGGCTGTATACTTGTAAGTTGTTGTCACCTGTGGTGATTACTTCAGCATAATTACCAAATTGGCTCTGCACAACTTCAGTTTCGTTATTATTACCGGTTGTTGTTACAAGCATGGTGTTGCTATCACCATCTTGTGTAAGTAGTGCAGTATTTTCATTAAAAGTTTGGATAAGAGTCATTGAGTTTTCAACACTTGCTACAGAAACGTTGGTAGCAAGTTCTGAGCTTGATGCTGATTTGTTGTTAGTATCAGCATAAGAAGCAAAGCTAGTACCCATTGCAATTGCAACTGCGCAGCTTAAAAGTGATTTGTTCAACTTCATTATTTTCTCCTTGAAATATTAAAACCAAACACCTTAAATTTTATAGGTTTTATAAGGTATTTGCTGTGTCAGCATGCCGTGCCGATATAATGTTTTGTGATCCGCTTGAAAAGCTCTTAAAGTAAAATTTTTCGATGTAGTTAATAATTATCACTAAACGCTTTGTCATTATTTTTAACTTACGTTTAATAACTGTTAATTATTAAGTACCCAATTACTGTATTCCTCAAATGTATTTTCTGAAATCATCATTTTTTACCAATTTTTTAATTTTTATTTTTC
>NZ_JACJDN010000114.1:0-8371 GCF_014163565.1 Pseudoalteromonas sp. SR45-5
AAAGTTACTCTACAAATTGAAACAAAAGACACAGCGTATTTATAGAGTAAATTTTACTTGTTCTTATAAAAGTATGCGCCACATATTTAGGAGTTATTCATGTCAAAACCAGTCATCGGTTTCATCGGCTTAGGCTTAATGGGCGGCAACATGGCCGAAAATTTACAAAACAAAGGCTATGAGCTAATTGTTATGGACCTTAGCAAAGATGCGGTTGCAGCATGTGTTGCTAGAGGCGCAAAAACAGCAAGCACTGCAAAAGAGCTAGCTGAAGGTTCAGATATTGTTATGTTTTGTCTTACAACGTCTGCCGTTGTAGAAAAAATTGTTTACGCAGAAGACGGTATCCTAGCGGGTATTAAAGAAGGTGCAGTATTAGTTGATTTTGGTACTTCTATCCCATCATCTACTAAAAAAATTGGTGCTGATTTAGCAGCTAAAGGCGCAGGCATGATCGACGCGCCACTAGGTCGTACACCAGCACATGCTAAAGACGGTCTTTTAAACATTATGGCTGCAGGCGATATTGATACATTCAATAAAGTTAAACCAGTACTTGAAGATCAAGGTGAAAACGTTTTCCATCTTGGCGAGCTAGGTGCAGGTCATACAACTAAGCTTATCAACAACTTCATGGGCATGACGACAGTATGTGCTATGTCACAAGCATTTGCAGTGGCAGAGCTTGCTGGTGTTGACCGTCAACAACTTTTCGACATTATGTCGACTGGCCCATCTAACTCACCATTTATGCAATTTTGTAAAAACTATGCAGTTGATAATGTTAGCGACCTTGGTTTCTCGATTGCTAATGCAAACAAAGATTTAGGCTACTTCCTACAAATGGTAGAAGACCTAGGTACTGAATCAAAAATCGCTGAAGGTTCATCAGCTAACCTACAAGCAGCGTTTGACGCTGGTATGGGTCAAGGTAACGTTCCTGAAATTTTTGATTACTTCAAAAAGTTAGAAAAGTAATACTTCTCGACCTTATTGAGCGCTTTGAGCTTTAACTTAAAGCGCTTTAACACACATGACACCAATTGACTAAAGTCTTTGTGCAATGTCAGCTTTTTTTAATTCTGATGAAGCACTACTTTCAGTCACAACGAAAAAGAGTTAACTATGCGTTTGATTAATACAATAAAGCTTAGTCTAGTTCTCATCGGTTGCATATCCACACAAGTAGCGGCCAAAGATTATTTTATAGAAAATAAACAAGCTTTTAATGATATCGCAGCTAATCTAGTTGCTGGCGACAAAGTAGTACTTAAAAATGGTACTTGGTCTGACTTCGAAATTTTACTTGAAGGCCAAGGTACAAAAAACTCTCCTATTATATTAACCGCTGAAACTAACGGAAAAGTAATTCTATCAGGTCAATCTAACCTAAGACTTGCAGGTAAATACCTTGAAGCTTCTGGTTTAGTATTTAAAGACGGCTACACACCGAGCTCAGCTGTAATAGAATTTCGTAAAAATAAAAATGAATTAGCCTACAATTCACGAGTTACTCAAACAGTAATCGATAATTACAGTAATCCAGACAAACGAGAGTCTGATTATTGGGTTGCCTTATATGGACAACATAACCGCTTTGATCATAGTCATTTAGTTGGCAAACGAAATAAAGGTGTGACAGTTGCTGTTCGTTTAAACACTAAAGCAAGCCAGGAAAACTATCATCGTATAGATAACAACTATTTTGGCTACCGTCCAACTTTTGGTTCTAACGGTGGTGAAACCCTGCGTATTGGCACAAGCCATTACTCACTAACTGATTCGCATACATTGGTTGAAAATAATTACTTTGAACGTACCAATGGTGAAGTCGAAATTGTTTCGGTTAAGTCAGGTAAAAACATCCTTCGTAATAACGTATTTTATGAAGCGCGCGGTACATTAACGCTGCGCCATGGTAACGGCAATCTTATAGAAGAAAATATCTTCATTGGTAATGGTGTTGATCACACAGGTGGTATCCGCGTTATCAATAAAGATCAAATTGTAAGAAATAACTACCTACAAGGCCTAACAGGCTATCGTTTTGGCAGTGGTTTTACTGTAATGAACGGCGTACCAAATTCATCTATTAATCGTTATCACCAAGTAGAAAATGCGACGATTGAAAACAACACATTTATAAATGTGCGTCATATTCAACTTGCTGCAGGTAGCGATGCTGAGCGTAGCGCAGCCCCAAAAAATAGCGTAATGAAAAACAACTTAATCATAAACCAAGATGGTGAACAGCCATTTACAGCATTCGACGATGTAAGTGGGTTAGTATTAAGTAACAACATTGCAGATACAAAAGTGCTTTCTGAGCTAACGTACGGTGTAAAAAAAGAAAAAATCACGCTTGAAAAAGCAAGTAATGGTCTACTTTACCCAACCTCTAAAAGTTTAAATGTAGGTGCAAAGCGCGATTTAAAAGTACTTAAAAAAGAAGATACCGGTGTTAGTTGGTATGCAAAAGTACCTGCTTTAGTTGATTTTGATTCTGGTAAGACACATTCTGTTAAAGCTGATGTAAGTGCATTACTAGATGCTATTGATAATGCAGAGTCGGGCGATGTTCTAGAACTAGCGCCTGGCCAGTATGATGTGTCTAAACTGGTTAAAATTGATAAAACGTTGACAATTAAAGCGAAGCAGAACGCAAAGTCTAAACTTACTTTTCAACGCTCTACCTTGTTTGAAATACATGATGGCGGCAGCTTAAAACTAGATGGTTTATCAATTTCAGGTGAAAACGCGCCAGATGCAATAGGTAACAGCATTGTTCGCACGCAAAAATGGGGTATGGTTGATAATTACCGCTTTGTAATGACCAACTCAGAGTTAAATGCTTTAGATATTAATCATTCATTCCATTTCTTTATCACTGGTAAAGGTGCAATGGCTGACGAAATTATTGTTACAGGTAATACCTTTAATACAGTAACAGGTGACATTTTACGTCTAAATACTGAAATTGAAGACTTAGGTGTTTATAACGCGGAATACGTTATTGTAAATGATAATACATTTAATGATGTAAAAGGCGGCATAGTTAAGCTTTACCGTGGTGGCACTGATGAAAGTACATTTGGTCCTCATTTTGAAATGACAAATAACACGCTTAATAACGTTGGCCTTGGTAAGCGTAACAAAGAGCAAGCGAGCATTTATGTTCACGGTGTTCAGGTTACTAATATCAAAGATAATAGATTTGTTAAAACTGCTCCTATTGTTGTAGAGCACACAGTAGGCGAGCCTAAAACTGAAATCTCAGGCAATACATTTGATGCCACTAAAGCACCAAGTGTGAAAGAGCTAAGAGTTAAAGGCCCGCATACGGCAGTATTAAAAAATAACAACGTTTTAAATAAGGCAGGGTAAATACTATGCACTTATTAAAATGCCAAACAGGTTTTAAAATAGCTGCTGTAGCAGCACTTACATTACTTACATCATTGGGTGCGCATGCAGCGCACCCAAACTTAGTAATTACTACTGATGATGTTAAGCAAATGCGCCAAGCAATTAGTAGCAACAGTAGCAAAAAGTTTGCTAACGCGTTTGAATCGCTAAAAACGCAAGTAGATGAACAAATTGCAAAGCCTATCACTGTACCCGTTCCAAAAGATGGCGGTGGTGGTTATACACATGAGCGCCATAAGAAAAATTACCAACTTATGTACAACGCGGGCATTATTTATCAATTAAGCCAAGATGATAAATACGCAAACTATGTTCGTGATATGTTGCTTGAGTACGCAAAATTATACCCAACGCTTGGTCTGCATCCAAAACGTAAAATGGACTCGCAAAATCCAGGTAAGTTTTTTTGGCAAAGCCTAAATGAAGCAATGTGGCTTGTGTACACAATACAAGCTTATGATCTAATTCATGACTCGTTAAATGCCGATAATATTAAAACAATCGAGAATGACTTACTCCGTCCTGTTTCGTTGTTCACATCTGTAGGCCAACCGTCTACATTTAATAAAGTACATAACCATGGAACATGGGCAACAGCGGGTGTTGGCATGGCTGGGTATGTATTAGGCGAACCTGAGTGGGTAGAAAAATCATTATACGATTTAGAAAAGTCGGGTAAGGGTGGCTTTATTAAGCAGCTAGAGATGCTGTTTTCACCACAAGGTTACTATAACGAAGGTCCTTACTATCAACGCTTTGCACTATTACCATTTGTAACGTTTGCTAAAGCGATTGAAAACAACGAACCACAAAGAAAAATATTTGAATATCGCGATGGCATATTATTAAAAGCGATTGATACGACGATTCAACTTAGCTACAACGGTTTGTTCTTCCCAATTAACGATGCAATAAAAAGTAAAGGCATCGATACCATTGAGTTAGTAAATGGTGTAACGGCAGCGTACGGCTTAACCAACGATGCAGGTTATTTAGATATTGCTAAGCAACAAGACCAAATAATTCTCTCTGGTGATGGGCTAAAAGTAGCTCAAGCACTTGATAACAACATGGCAAAACCTTATTCGTTTAAATCCGTTGCCTTCGGTGATGGTAATGACGGTAAACAAGGTGCTTTAGTTGTAATGAGAACGCAGGTAGGTGGCGATCAAGCGCTACTGTTTAAACCTGCTGCACAAGGTTTGGGCCATGGTCATTTTGATAAATTAACATGGCAGTTTTACGACCACGGAAATGAAATTGTATCTGATTATGGCGCAGCACGTTTTTTAAATGTAGAAGCTAAATACGGCGGTCGTTATTTACCTGAAAACGAAACTTACGCAAAACACACTGTTGCGCACAATACGGTAGTGGTCGACGAAACAACACATTTTAATGCAAATGTTGAAGTAGGAAATAGTAATTACCCTACACTTAACTTTTTCGAAACAAATGAATACGGCACGGTTTCAAGCGGCGAAATAAGCACAGCTTATAAAGGCGTAGAT
The DNA here is from genome assembly GCF_014163565.1 of Pseudoalteromonas sp. SR45-5. Lineage (NCBI taxonomy): Bacteria > Pseudomonadati > Pseudomonadota > Gammaproteobacteria > Alteromonadales > Pseudoalteromonadaceae > Pseudoalteromonas > Pseudoalteromonas sp. SR45-5. Next base: position 4,938 of record NZ_JACJDN010000114.1, read on the forward strand.
CTTGAGCGTACGCTTGCACTTATTAACTTACCTGAACTACAAAGCACAGTTGCACTTGATATATTTGATGTTGCTGCAAATAAAGCGCATCAGCTTGACCTGCCTTTGCATTATAAAGGTCAGCTTATCGATACCAGCTTTGAGTTAAAAGCAAATGCAGCACAGCTGTCTGCGCTAGGTACTAAAAATGGCTACCAACATTTATGGCTTAAAGCTCAAGCGCAACCTCAAAGTGGTTTAGCTAAAGTAACGTGGCTAAACGAAAATGGTCGTTTTTATACGCAAACGAGCTTGGTAAAAGGTGATGAGTCTTTCTTGTTTACTCAAATAGGCGCAAATGACCCTCACTTTAATTTACGCAACGAAAATGGTTTTATTCGTCGTGTTGAGGGGCAAAAGCAACATAAGTTTATATCTGTATTAGAGCCACATGGTGAGTACAACCCAAGTAAAGAATATACCCTAGAAGCTGTTAGTCGAGTTACAAAGCTTGAATATAGTCAGCAGGGCGATTTAATACTTGTTGAACTTGATATTAAAGGCAACTCATATTTAGTGGCAATTAATAAAGCACAAACATCAGCTAAAAACACATTCAATTATCAAAATAAAGAGTTCACTTTAAATGGCCGATTAGGCGTTTATATGATGAACAATAATCAGGAGTAAATAGGATGCAAAAGCAAAGCGCAAACTTTTCATTTGGTAACGAGACCGAAATAGAAGACTTAGGAAATGGTCTAAAACGTCAAATGCTAGGTTATAACGAAGAGCTAATGGCTGTTAAAATTTGGTTTGAGAAAGGGGCTATTGGTTATAACCATGCTCACAGACATTCTCAAGTAACGTATGTTGTTGAAGGTGAGTTTCACTTTAACATTGATGGCGTAACTAAAATCTTAAAACCGGGTGATAGCTGCTTAATCCCACCGTTTGCTGATCATGGAGCTACCTGCCCAACAGGCGGAATCCTGATTGATACTTTTAGCCCAGCGCGTGAAGACTTTCTTGAGGATTAATTATGCAACTTAAAGGCTTACGTTGGTGGGTTATAGCGCTAATAGCGCTAGCTACCATTATTAACTATATCGACCGCCAAGCACTTAGTGTGCTTTGGCCGGACATTGTTGAAGATTTATTTCCTGATGAATCAGCGCTAGAACGCAAACAAATATACGCTAATATTTCTATTGTGTTTGTATTTGCCTATGCATTTGGTCAGGCAATCTTTGGTAAAATATTTGACTGGGTGGGCACACGCTTCGGTTTTGTACTATCAATAGGTGTTTGGTCTATTGCAACCGTTGCGCATGCATTTGCACAAGGTGTACTTAGTCTTAGTATTTTTCGCGCAATCTTAGGTGTAGCAGAAGCCGGTAACTGGCCTGGTGCAGCTAAAGGTAACGCAGAATGGTTCCCTACTAAAGAACGTGCTTTAGCACAGGGTATTTTTAACTCTGGCGCCGCAATTGGTGGCATTATTGCTATTCCTTTAATTGCTTATTTAACTATCTACTTTAGCTGGCAAATGGTGTTTGTTTTTGTTGGTGCATTAGGTTTCCTTTGGTTAGTTCCATGGTTAATTTTAGTTAAAGCACCGCCTAGCTCACATCCTTGGCTGACTGCCGAAGAACGTGAATATATCTTAACGGGTCAAAGACGTGTTGATGACAACGGTGATGTAACTGGTGAAGACGAAGAGGAATATAACCCTACAACTGCTGAGTTACTTTCTCGTAAGCAAAGCTGGGGTGTAATCATTGCCTCTGCCGCAATTGACCCAATTTGGTGGTTATTTGTTTTTTGGATCCCTATTTACCTAAATGAAGTATACGGTATGGATGTTAAATCTATTGGTATATACGGTTGGGTACCTTATGTTGGCGCTATGTTTGGTGCTTGGTTTGGTGGCTTATTGGCACAAAACAGGCTTAAAGCAGGTTGGAATACAGATAAAACACGTAAGCTTACTATTACGCTGGGTTGTTTAATTATGTTACCAGCGCTACTTGCAATGGCAAATCCAGGCGGACCAACAACAGCAGTACTAATTATGGCTGTTATCTTATTTGGTTTTCAAACTGCAATTGGTAACGTGCAAACACTACCAAGTGATTTGTTAGGAAAAAAAGCAGTGGGTACATTATCAGGTTTTTCTGGTATGGCGGCAAAACTTGGTGCTGTAGGTCTTACATCGTTAGTACCTTTTCTTACTGCTGATGGTAACTACACACCAGCATTTGTAATTGGTGCTTCTTTAGCCATCATAGCAATGGCAGCTGTTTGGATTTTAATTCCAAAAATAGAACCTCTTAAAAAGCCTCAATAATCTAGATAATAACTGCTATGCCAACATATTTTGTATAAGTGCATAGCAGTTAACTACATAGGGTAACTTCCAAGATGAAAAATATTTACTTTATCGGTGAATGCATGGTCGAGCTTAGAGCTATGAGCGCGGCAACACTGCACCAATCATTTGCAGGCGATGTTTATAATTCTGCAGTGTATTTAAAACGTTGCTTCCCGCAGGTTACTACTTCGGTTGTTACGGCTTTAGGTCAAGATAATTTAAGTAAAAAAATGCTAGAACGCTTTGAAAGTGAACAAATAAATACGCAACTTGTATTTGCTCACGACACTAAAGTACCTGGTATGTACTACATAGAAACTGATGAGCATGGTGAGCGTAGCTTTATTTATTGGCGCAATGATTCTGCAGCTAAAAAGGTTGTTGATTTTTTAGATGCTGATGCACTCGAGCAGCTTAGCCAAGGTGATATGTTTTTCTTTTCAGGGATTTCATTAGCAATAATTGAAGAAAGTGCACGTGAAGACTTTTGGAAAGTGGTAAAGGAGCTTAAAGATGCTGGGGTTAAAATCGTTTTTGATCCTAATTACAGAGCACGTTTGTGGAATAGTGTAGAGGAAACAAAAGAGCAGTATCATTTAGCCTTTACGTTTGCAGATATTACCCTACCAGGCGTTGAAGATTTAACAACACTTTATGGCGTTCATAGCGTAGAAGCAGTTGTTGAATATTTAAAGCCTTACCAAATTGAAGAAATTGTTGTTAAAAATGGCCCTGAATCGGTAGTGACAAAAGAGGGCGATACACTTCAAAGCCACACTATTGTACCGGCCAAAAACGTTGTAGATACAACATCAGCAGGCGATGCCTTTAACGGTGTTTACTTAGGTGCACGTTTATCTGATAAATCAATTTCAAGCGCCGTGCAACTTGCTGCAAAAGCGGCAGGGACTGTTATACAGCAACCAGGTGCTATTGCTCCAAAAGATATATTTCAGCTAGCAATGGCTGAAGCTGGCATGTGATACCAATTTTATTAAAAACATGATCACCTTAGCGTATTAAATAACTCACTAACTACGTTAAAAATTATTTATATAGAGCAACTATGTATCATAATTTT
>NZ_JACJDN010000115.1:0-8356 GCF_014163565.1 Pseudoalteromonas sp. SR45-5
CATCAGCGAGAGCCTAATATTTTATTGCGGATTTAATAATGTATCAAACGCTGTTTGATTAGCAAAAGTTACACAATGGCGTATTTCACTAAATTGGTAATATAATTAAAAAACCTTACCGATTTTTTTGACTAGTAACCAAGGATGATTATGAAAAACAACACCCAACTAATTTTAGCACTAGCGGCCTCTTTAATTTGTTACTCAACATATATTGTATTGATAGATAAACCTTTTAGTTTGCAAGCGTTTAACCTGTTTTTATTTCCCGTTATTTTATATTTTGTGTTTATTCGTTCGCGCAATGTTGAGCAAAGCCCGTTAAAGGCTGTACGCGTTGAGGGGCAAATGTTATACGTTTATAAGCAAGTGTTTAATATTAACGATATTAACAAAGTTGTCATCGACAAAACTAAGAGGCACGGTGTATTTGCACTACCGTATAATCAAGTTGATGGTAAAACAACTGAGTTTATTTTCAATAAAGATGCGTTTGAATCTTTAAAATCCTACCTTTTACAAAACATTCCAAATGTAAAAATTATTGAATAAAGTAAAGAAGTAACAATGAATTTAAAGAGCATATATTATTCATTGGGTTTCTTACTGCGGCGAAAAGCAATGAGGTGATAAATGAGAATATTTAGGAAAACAAACGAGTTTGATAAACTGTCGAGGTGTTACGCATGTATTAAATGTGGTACTTGGGTGAGCATAAAAGCCCAAAACTGTATGCAGTGCCAGCATAGTTTTACCAATAATGATAAAAGCTCAATGCAAACACTCTATAATCAAAATAAAGAACAAAACTGGCAACATGCAATATTGCCTATTATTTTTGTAATATTGGTAATAGCTTTATTGTTCATTTAATTTTTGCTTAAAATTTAAAAGTGCTCGACTGCAACTCTGTAACAAAATACCTCAGTACTTTAACGTGTAAAAACTACCCATAATTAAAATAATTACTCTTGTTAATCCTTCACTAAATATCACATAGCTAACGTTTTTTAATAAATGAACTAAGCTTATAAATTTCAGTCACTTAAATTGTGAGTTTATTTATATTTACTCAGTTTTTTGGCACGTAAGTTGATACAACTCCTAATAAACTTTAAAAAGGAATTACCATGACTGCTGAATACTTTATGGTACTAGGGTTACTCGGTGTTGCATTTTTTGCTGTTGCAGGGGCATTGCTTGGGTATGAAAAAAACATTAGTGGCTTTGGCGTCGTAGTGGTTGCAACTGTTACAGCATTAGGGGGCGGTACCCTCAGAGATATACTTTTAAACAAACCGGTATTTTGGATTGCAACCCCAGAGTATTTGTATTCGACCTACGGGGCCGTTATAGCAACAATTGCATTTATTCGATACTTACCGCGCGTTAATAACTACTACTTTTTATTGGTAGACGCTGTGGGTATGGCGCTATTTAATATTATGGGGATAGAAAAAGCACTCATTAATGGCTCTGGCATGGTGGTCGCAATTACCATGGGTATCACTACAGGTATATTTGGTGGTTTAATACGAGACGTAATTTGCCGTGAAGTACCAACTGTTATGCGCAGCGAACCTTACGCCTCTGCGTGTTTAGCGGGTGGCGCAGTTTATGCTGCTTTATTTAGCCTTAATGTAGATTACATTTGGTGTATTTTAGGCTCATTTTTCACGACTATCTTTTTAAGATTAGGCTCTTTGCATTGGGGTTGGCATTTAACTATTTTCAGAAAAAAAGACTTCAGAGATCAAAGCGACTAATTTTAGCTACGAGTAGCTCGCGTTTGCATGTGGTACTCGTAATTATCCTCATCCGTTATAGTAAAACCCAGCCGCTTATAAAGTCCTAATGCTGGGTTGTTTTTAAGCACGGTGAGTTTAATGGGTTTTGACTGCGCATTTGTAATAACTTGTTCAATAACCGCTTTCCCATACCCTTTATTTTGGTGCAATGGATGTATTTGTAATTGCATTATTTCAACGTATTGAGCGTGTGTTTGGTATTTTAAAGTACCAATTGGTACCTCATTTATAACTATAAGATGGGAGCAGTCATATTGATCATTAAGCCTTAAAACATGCTGTTGATCTGTTAAAAATAACCCGGCATTTTCTAAGTGTTCAACCATAGTCAGCTTTCTGAGGCTTAATAAGTAGTCTCGGTCTGAATATGCTGCCTTTATGAATTTAAAAAACATAGTGCTCCCTTGCAACAGCCTTAATGTTTATATTTGTAGAACTAATCAAAATAAGTGCGCAGTATTAAATGTGCAAGCCAAACTAACAAAGGCAAGACTACCAATACCCAAGTGCTTTCCACCAAAGCCCGCCAATAACTCCCCATACACTTAAATTAATAACGCTCATTATAAGGCCCATTACCCACCAGTCTTTTAACGATACATAGCCTGAGCCAAACACTATGGGTGATGTGCCTGTTGCGTAATGTGTTAACGACATCATCAGTGATGAGGCGCCAGCTAACAGTAAACCTAAAAATAAAGGCGGAGCGCCAAGCGCCAAACCTGCGGCGTAAAATGCGGCAAACATAGCAGTAATATGTGCTGTGGTACTGGCAAAAAAGTAATGAGCATAAAAATACACAGCTACCAATATAATAGCCGATACAATCCAGTCAAAGCCCAGTTGCGCAATGTTGCTCTCAACAAGTGTTGAAAACCACGTTACCAAACCTAGTTTGTTTAAAAAAGTGGCCATCATTACTAATGCAGAAAACCAAACAACGGTATCCCACGCTGACTTTTCTTTAAGTACATCGTCCCAGCTTAATACACCAGTCACTAATAAAACCGACAAACCTAAAAAAGCCACTGCGGTTGTATTAACTGAGTAGTCAGCCCCTAAAATCATTGCAGGTACGCCGGCCCATAAAACAAGCAGCATGGCAAAAACTCCCACCATTATTTTTTCGCCATAACTCATTGGGCCCATTTCAGTTAATTTAGATTCTGCGTAGGTTTTAGCGTCGGGCGTACTTTTAACTTCAGGTGGGTAAATGGCATAAACAACCAAAGGCACAAGGGCAATACATAGCAAACCAGGAACAAGCGCTGCCAGCGCCCACGTACTCCAAGTAATACTAATATTTGCACCAGTAGCATCAGCAACCAGCTTTACAATTAGCGGGTTAGGAGCCGTGGCGGTAATAAACATAGCTGATGTAATAGGGTTTATATGGTAACTCACTAAAGCAAGGTAGTGGCCAATTTTACGAGAGGTGCCTTCCTCAGGGGATGAGCCAAAGCTTGTTGCTATCGACTTCATAATTGGGTGAATAATAGCGCCGCCTCGCGCGGTATTACTTGGCGTTACAGGTGCTATAACAAGTTCAGAAAGTGCGAGTGCATAGCCAATACCAACTGTTTTTTTACCAAAAAGAGAAATAAAATTATAGCCAATACGATTTCCCAAACCAGTTTTAGCTAAACCCCGAGAAATAATAATAGCAATACCAATCAACCAAATTAATGAGTTAGAAAAGCCACTTAATGCATCTTTAATAGCGCCAGATGGGCTGTCATTAGTTACGCCGGTTAACGCAACAGAAGTAATAGCTAAAATAGCAATGGCGCCGATAGGCATTGCTTTACCAATAATGGCAACTATAGTACCAATAAATAAAGCGAGCAAATGCCATGCGTTTTCGGTAACACCTTGCGGAGGCGGTACAGCAAACCAAAGTAGTAAAACAATGGCTATAGAAATCAGTCCAGAGGTAACTCGAATATCAGTACCCTTCATTAAAAATGTCCCTAAGTTTTAGAAATGCATGCATTCTGTTTATTAAAAGACGACGTTATTCTACTTCATTTAATAATAAAAAAGATGACGCACATTATATGAATATTAGACTTATTTAATTTTATCAATAAAGAGGAAATAAACTATAAACTAAAGTGATTGATTACATTACCCGATAAGAGCTTACAGTGTGCTTAATTAACTCTGATTTTTAAGAGTTAGCTTGAATTGTTTTATAGGTTCGTAAGGTCTTTATAAACCTCAACGAATACTTGGAAATACAATGAACTTAAAACTAACCAATAACGTGATTACTTTTTTATTAACGAGTAGCTTTTTACTACTTGGCTTGTCGTTTGCGTTAGGAGCAAACCCTAATACGTTAACGGCTACGTTTAGTTATTATGGCGTTGATTCGCTAATGTCTGTATCTGCGTTAGGTTTAATTAGTGGCTCATTTATGATTGCCTTAGCGTTTGCCACCGTGCTCGCTCGCCTTAAACTAATGAAACCTACACCAGCACTTTTACTTGCAGCAATTATAAGTTTAGTTGCATTACTTACCTTGTTTGCCAGTAACCGTTGGATGGCTCAACTTGGCGGCTTTCCAATCATTGGTAGTGGGCAGGGCATAATTAAATACTTTGCTGTAGTGCCTTTGTATTTGTTTTTATTTTATAAAGACAAACTTACCGACAAACAACACGTACTTTTAAACTTTATACCTGTTGCCATGGTTTTATTGTGGATTGGCGGCATGAAGTTTTATGAGTTTGAAGCAAAAGGCATTGTAAGTTTAGTAGAAACTTCACCGTTTATGTCGTGGTTATACACGGTATTTAGCGTACAAGGCGCGTCTAACATGATTGGCGGGTTTGATGTATTATTTGCTGTGTTATTGGGCTTAGGGCTATTTTTAAATAATAAAAAGCTAATTATTATAAGTGGCTTAGCGTGTTTAAGTGTATTTATGATGACCCAAACATTCTTAATTACCGCCACCGGTGCATTTAGTTCTTCCACTTTATTGGAGCGTTTAGGGCAATTTGTAATTAAAGATTTGTGGTATATAGCCAACCTTGTTGTTATTGCTTTTTTAATGATTTTTAAGCCGACTAAATAAAGAGAGCGTTATGATCAGTTGCAACCAATACGACTACATCGAAATTGCTTGTATGCACCATTTAAGCATTGAGCTTATATTAAAAAATGGTGATGGTGTATGTGGCGTAGCAACTGACACAAAACGCAATGCTAATAGAGACGAATGCATAGTTGTTAATGTAAATAGCGAGTTGAAACTCATTGTGCTAACTACAATCAGCGTACTTAAAGCGCATGAGAAAAACCCATACTTTGACCACGTGAACTTTGATGTAAAGTAAGCACCTCACTCATTCGTTTTTATCATAAACACCTCAGCGAGCCTGCATCATTAATATGTTAAGGCTCGCTTATCTCACCAATGCTTTAGCTAATTACGCGCTAAATACATAAAGCCAAAATTTTCCTACAACTTTCTTTTGTTTTTAACTCGAGTTTTTCACCGAACAAGGCTAAACGCCAACTATTAAAGCGTATAAAAATGCTTATTCTGTAATAAGTAAGCCTTTATATGTCCATATATGGCGCTTGGTCATCGTGTGTTTGTTAATTATGGTCGTAAAAGGTAGCTACATAAATAAAGCTAACTTACAGAGCCTGCTGTTTAAATAAACAGCTATTTTAATTTTGTCCAATAACATTATTAAAAGTCGTTTTGATGCAAAATAACAAAGGCCTTTTTATAACATGCCTAATCACTTGTTTACATTGAAGTTATTTAGTGAAATTATTGAGCTATGTAATATACGCCGTTCTGGGGTGTTATAACCCCCCAAAGTGGTGTCTAATAAGCAGATTAGTTTTAAATCTGACCAAGGAGTAGGTTTCATGAAAAAGCTCATATTACTAAGCAAAACCTCAATATTGTTTTGCTTAGTATCAAGTAGTGCCTTTGCTACGCCTAAGGTAAATATAAATACTGAGTATTACTCAATACATGGTTCAACGGCTAATGAGCTAAGAAATGAAATGAATACTAAAAGCTCTATTAAGCAATCGGGAAACACCTACGATGCTTATACTTCTTGGTTTGTTAATTGGCGCTTTAACTGGAATGAAAGTAATGGTCTGTGCTCTATGACGAGTGTTAAAAGTACTGTCAAAGTTAATTTCACTCTTCCCAAGTGGGAGAATAGTAATAGTGCAGAGGTAAACCTAAAAAAGCGTTGGGCACATTATTACAATGCACTAATTGCTCACGAAAATGGCCATAAAGACTTTGGTATTAATGCAGCTAAAGAGATTGAAAATCGTCTGTCAGTTTTAGCAGCAAAAAATTGCTCTAGTTTAAAAAGTAAAGCCAATAGTCTTGGTAAAAAGATTATTGATAAATACGTAGTGCTTGAAAAAAAGTATGATAAAAATACTAATCATGGAATGAAAAATGGGGCTGTATTCCCATAAAACATAACAGCACGCCCAGAGGTGGACAGCAAGCACCAAAGCTCACTTTTCACCGCAAATTTTAATAGTGGTGTTCCCTTACTTTTTAATGCTGTTAAGTAAGTTGATTCGTCGTAGGGCGTATGTGTTTTCCAGCACCTAAATAGTATTCGTATCCACTTAAATGCCAATGAACTGATGATGGTATTATGAGGCTTTCCTATGGTTTCTTGCTGCCAACTATCATGGTTAATTAACGGTGCTTTAGCCTAAAATAAATAACGCACAGGTAATCCAGCCCATTCTAGAAAGAGTAAAAAAACACCCACACCAAATTTCCAGTAATTCCTTCCAAAACGTCAATTAAACAACACCAAACTCTTTTTATATTCTGCGTAAAAGTACAGTAATCGATTGAACCAAAATAGGAACTCAGTTATGGTTTATTTATCAATAAAAATAAATAAAAAACGAGTTAATCTGCAGGCTCGTTATGTAACTACGTGAGGAGAGATGATGAACAAGGAAACTATAGGGAAATACGTCGCAGTTTTGGGGTTATTGCTTTTCTGGGCACCACTTTGGGGAATTGTTGATTCGTATTTAATTATGTCCTCTTCATTTCAAGAGATAACGCTGTTTGGAAATAATGAACCTAAAATATCACAATAAGAAATGTCATCAACAGCTTTGTCTACAGTAACAGGGTTCATCTTATTTTTAGTTGCGCTTTGCTTTTTAACATTTTCCGTTGTGGGCTTAAACTATCGAACTGAGTGGCTTTTTTGGGCACTAATAATATATTCAACATTGTTACTTTTCATGTTCCCTGTTGGTACGGTGTTAGGTGTAACTCTGCTGGCAGCGCTAGTTTTGAACAGGAAAAAATTTGGGCTTGACGGTGACGTTACATAACAAAACCATTAACGAAATAAGTTAGGATGACACCCATTCTAACTTTACGGAAATAATTAATGATAGCAGTGAGTTAGGTTTAATCCATGAAAGTGCATCACGCAAAAAAGCTGAGCTACGTTGACAAGATGAAAGTAGTAATAGGTAGCCCGATATACGACAACAATTTTTATTAAAAAATGGTAAACAACTCGGCTTTGTTAAGTCTGCTTTCCTTTAAATAAAAATCGGAATAATACGGTCAATAAAGATATGAATAAATTGACCTTACTGGGTAAAACGAATGTGAATGCCTTTATTTTACGCAATGGCAACTGTATTGCCCTGTTCATAATATAGAAAAGCTGCAAAACACGATGTACTGAAAAGGGAAAGCCCTTTTAACCTAAAATAAAGACACTCAAGCACTCGTAACTCCTTCCAAAACGCCAATTAAAACAACACCAAACTCTTTTTATATTCTGCGTAAAAGTACAGTAATCGATTGAACCAAAATAGGAACTCAGCTATGGTTTGTTTATCAATAAAAACAAATAAAAAACGAGTTAATTTACAAGCTCGTTAGCAGTATTAGTTATATGGAATGTGTATTATGGATAGAGGTCAAAAAAACAAAATTAAACAGCCAAGTCTGCTTGAGCAAGTATTACCGACTGAAATGGGATTAATGCAATCATTAGGTGAATCCAAAACGCTGATTATAATGTTGGTGGTATTTTTAACTTTATTCGGCGGGTTAGGTTTGTTTTTATTAAAAATTTCTACGTGAGGTTAGTGGTATAAACTACTAACAAGCGACTACTAACTGTTTGCTTAGTTCTTTTTGCTACATATTACGACAAGTTATTATCAGCCCCTTATGCGGGCGTTGAGATTGTAGAATTACTCTTTTTAAGAAAACAACCTGTTTAATGGGTAATACATTTATTACACATTGTATTAAAGTGCTTAGAGTTAATTAAAGAAACTAATTAATTGAATTTGGCTATAGAAGTTATTCTGCAGCCTCGTTTTATTACTAAAGGATTATCGTGAAATACTCTAGGATTGTACTCTTTTCATTAGGCTTGTATTTATTGCTAGTTGCTTTATCAACAATAGCAACAAAGATTGTTGGCTTTGATGAGATGACTCAAAGTACCTCATTAGCTTTTACTTATTACGTCCTCGGATTTGTAACCTTTTTA
>NZ_JACJDN010000116.1:0-8356 GCF_014163565.1 Pseudoalteromonas sp. SR45-5
GAAATGATTAACAAAGCCGTTAATGCGCCGTATCCTATTAGTTTTAATCTAAATGGATTGGTTTTTTTGCCTTCCATTTGTTTTTCGCTGGCGTATTTAATTAAGCCTTTTTGATAACCAAATTTCTCCATGGTATCGTCGCAAGCATCAATACATAAGCCACAGTTTATACATTCATATTGTAAGCCATTTCGAATGTCTATACCTGCCGGGCAAACCTCTACACATAAGTTACAGTCTACACAGTCACCTAAGTTAAGCTCTTTTGGATCGGCTTTGCGTTTACGTGGTCCTCGGCTTTCACCGCGCTTGCTATCATAGGTAACAAGCAACGTATCTTTATCAAACATAACAGCCTGAAAACGAGAATACGGGCAAGCAATCGTGCACATTTTTTCGCGTAAAAACCCTGCATTACCGTAAGTACAAAAAGCGAATAAAAACACCCAAAAGCTCGTAATACCTGACCATTCAAATGTAAGCATTTCCATATACAAACTTTTTGCTGGAATAAAATACGCCATAAACGAGGTGGCGGTTAAAACTGAAATAATAATCCACGCACTGTGCTTAGTTATTTTTTTGCGCCAAGTACTTAGCGTCCACTGAGATTTATCTAATTTAATTCGCTGATTTCGCGTGCCTTCTATGCGCTGCTCTACCCACGAAAACATGAGCATCCATATTGTTTGCGGGCACGTGTATCCACACCAAACCCGACCAAGCCAGTTGGTTACAAAAAATAACGCAAAAGCCCCCACCATGAATAGCAGGGCTAAAATCATAAAATCTTGAGGAAGGAGTGTTAAACCAAAAATAGTAAAGGTTTGCGTTGCCACATCAAGCAGCACAGCTTGTTGACCGTTATATTGGATCCACGGTATTGCAATAAAAGTTAGCATTAACAGCCAACCTAAATTACGGCGTATGCGCTGAAAAAATCCTTTTTGCTCGCGGATATAAATTGGCCCTTCGGTGTTATAGGGCTTAATGATCATGTCTTCTTCTTTAATATCAAACTTCATAGTACTTGCTTCATAATGACGGGTATTACGCAAGCATTTGCAACTTTCAGACCAAGCTGAAATTTATTTACATTATTGATATTAAACGGTTTATTTCAAAGCAATAAAATAAAATTCGCGACATTAAACGCACTTCGCGATATATCACGAATCTTTAGCAATCCCTAACTTTCGCATTTTTGAGCGTAGTGTACTCTCAGGTAAGCCCAATTTAACTGCCGCTCCTTTATCACCTGATATTTGCCAGTGCGATAACACAAGAACAGAGGTTATATGCTGCTTTTGCGCTTCATCGAGCGTAAGTGAAGGATTAATAACTACTTCACCACCCGCTTGCAAAGGCTGACTTAGCTGAAGTACCGCTTGATTAGATAAAATAGCTTCGCGTTCAAGTACATTTTGCAGCTCTCTAATATTGCCTGGCCAATCGTAAGCCTGCAGCTGCGTAATTGCTTTTTTACTTAGCCCTTTTAAATTTTTCCCGAGCCGTTTATTTAGCTGCGCAATCAAATTAGCGCATAAATAAGGAATATCTTCTTTTCGATCTTTAAGGGCAGGTACTTTTATAGGAAATACATTGAGCCGATAATACAAATCAATTCTAAACGTGCCTTTTTGTACCATTTCCCACAGGTCGCGATTAGTCGCTGCAATTACTCTAATGTTTACTTTTAGCGTGTTGCTGCCACCCACACGCTCAAACTCTTGTTCTTGCAGGACTCTCAGTAATTTACTTTGCGCCTCAAGTGGAAGCTCTGCTATTTCATCTAAAAACAAGGTGCCTTTATCAGCAAGTTCAAAGCGCCCTTTACGGCGGTCATTGGCACCTGTAAACGCGCCCTTTTCATGGCCAAACAATTCCGACTCTAGCAAGCTCGGTGTAAATGCAGCGCAATTTACTTTTATAAAGGCTTGCTCACTACGTTTGCTTAGCCTATACAAGTTACGGGCTACCAACTCTTTACCCGTGCCATTTTCGCCAAGTATAAGCACTGTGCTGTCGGTTTCACTCACCAGTTTTATTTGATCTAACATGGTTTGAAATATATGGCTTTGTCCAACTAGCCCTGAGTCTTGCCAATCTTCGTTAAGTTCTGCAATTAAGTAGTTATTTTCATCTTTTAGCTGCTCACTTAAATGCTTTACTTGCTCAAGTGCCTCTTGCAGTGCATTTTGTGTTTGCTGTTGCAGTGATATATCGCGAAATACCGCTACAGCACCAATTAACTTATCATTTTGATAAACCGGTGTTGAAGTGTATTGAACTGCAAATGAGCTACCGTCTTTACGCCAAAAAACTTCATTTTTAACTTCACGACGTTTTCCATCAAACATGGTGCAGTAAATTTGGCATTCATCAGCGGGATAAGGTGTGCCATCAGCATGAGTATGGTGATGATATTGGTGTATTTTTTTACCTAATAGTTCCTCAGCGCACCAACCTGTCATGCGCTCAGCGGCAGGATTAACAAATACCGCATTACCCGATAGGTCAAAACCGTATATGCCCTCACCTACTGCGTTTAGCAATAATTTAGGATCGTTTAAAAATTGTTTTATCATAAATACGCCTCGCGAAATATCGCGAGCATTATGGCAATTTTATACGCTAAGTGCACTCATTACTTAAAGTGCACTTACGCGTAAGTTAAAACGCTATAAATAGTGCTTAAATAACGTTTTTACATCTATTTTTACACCTAGCCTTGCGGCTATTAAATAAAGTCCTGCAAGTTTTCGGTGGATAAATAGCGCATCAACGGGCGGTGTATGCCATTGTTGAGATTGCGCACTAAGGGCAAGCCCTGCATTTTTAATTTTGAGCGCGAGTTCGCTATTTTTAAAATCAAATTCCCCTTCTGCTCTTAGCGGCTCGCACGCCATTAAAAATAAATCAATGACGTTGTTTTTATACTCGTCAACTAAGTCATTTTTAAAATAACCTATGTGTGATGCCGCTTTAAGTACACCTTCTCGGTTGTTTTCGCTACCCGCTTTAAATAAGGCTAAGTACGCTAAGCTAAGCTCGGTTGATATTTCTCGCGTTGCACCAAAATCAAATAAAACAATTTTTTGGGTCTCAAGCTGATAATGAAAGTTGGCAAAGTTAGGGTCGGTTTGAATTAATTTAAATTCAAACATTTCTTTAAAAAACAAATCAATAAGTTGCTCTGCAACAAAGCTTTTTTGACTATCTGGTAGCTCTGTAATGCTCTCAATAGGTTCTGCTTTTATATATTCCATAGTTAGCACTTGTTGTGTGCTGTGCTCTGGATATACGTTGGGTACTTTAAAGTGGGGATTAGTTGCTAATGCATTTTTATAACGTATTAAGTACTGAGCCTCACGTTTATAATCAGCCTCAGCTAATAACTGTGCCTTAGCCTCACCAATAAGTAGTTTAATATTAAGATCTTTTGGCAATAAACGAGAAATCGTTAATAAAGAAATAACGTTATCGACATCACTTACTACACTTTTAGCAATACCAGGGTATTGAATTTTAACAGCAAGCTGAACGCCATTTTCTTTATAAGCTAAATGAACTTGCCCTATAGAAGCCGCTGCAAAAGGTCTTAACTCAATATGAGAAAAACGCGCTAGCCACTCATCCCCCCATTGCTCTTTTAACACTTCAACAAGCTGCTTATGAGGCATTGGGTTCGCGTCTGAGCGAAGTAAAGCAAGTAACTGAGCTAATTCAGGACTAAGTAGATCACCCGCATCCATTGAAAGCAATTGCCCCAGTTTCATTGCTGCACCACGTAAATGTGATAGCTGTGTGGCTAGTTTTTCAATGTTTTTAGGTTGTAGCAGTAAGCTTTTATTATCCCAACCTTTACCAGTTAGCGCGCTCTTAGCACCATCAACTAACATGTTGGTAGCAACACCTGTGGCAAGTGAGCCTAATTTTGCAAATCGAGAAAGCCGAGAAGTGGGGACAGTACGAGGAGCCGCCATAATATTAAAACCTAATTAGCCTGAAAGTCAGGCTAATCAATACGTATATTGTAAGTAGGTAGATCTACTTATAGACGAGGTACTAGCTTAATTGCGCCTTCAACCACTTTCATATCAAGTGGAAGTTTACTAAGTAGCATCATTTTAGGGTCATCCATGTTTAGAGTATAAACTGGGTTAACCGCTAAAAAAGCATTAATAACATCCATTGCTTGGCTATCAAGCGCACCTAAATTACCTTTAAAACCGCCGGCATCTACACTCGAATCAAGTAATTTAATATTACGTAAAAACACTGCTTTTTTCTCACTGTCGTAAAATGGGCTACCTTCAATTTGCAGCTTTAAACGCACAGGGTATTTAAGAGCGAATGCATTAATTTCAGCGCTAGAATCGGCACCAAGCACAACAACATCGCGGTTATCAGGTCCAATGTTGACACTTAAGTCGTTTACATCAAACTGAACTGGTAAACCCATTAAGCTTACTTTTTCACTTAACTTTGGTAATTGCTTACCCAGTACAGATTCAACCTCTGAGTTAGTAAATGAATATACTGATATGCCTTGCGTGGTATTACAGGCAGTTAAAAATAACGCTGCAATAATAACTAAAATTCTCATGAGAACCCTTTTGTTTATGAATTAGTGATACATAAAAAAGCCGCTATTAAAGCGGCTTAGTAAAATAGTAACCAGCACATATTATGCTGGTTCTAGGGCGTGTTGACCTTTGTGGATTGAAATTTGTTCAATCTAGGGTCGATTTAATCGCGGCGTGAGGTTTGTAACCTAGCGGGCTAAGTCAAAACCGAGCAACAAAGAGTTAATCGTCCCTAGAAAGAACCCAAAGGGCAGCGCATGTTTGGCATTTATGCTGCGTTATCGCCTATTTATGGGGAATAACCACACTACATAGACTCTACCTTGCCTAAATACCAAACAGTCTGCTGCAAATTCAACCACGAAAGGTCAACACGCCCTAGTGTATTAAGCTGCAAGTGTCGCTTTAAGTCGCGTTAGTGTGTCAGGTTCAACTGAACCGTCACTGAGCGCTAATAACTGTTTTAAATAATAGTTTAAATCAGCATGATCGCCACGATGTTTGTCATCTAGCATGGCTACTTGTTCTGCCATTCTAAGTGACTTATCGGTTGAACTTACGTTCGCTAGTATTTCCATGCGAGTAATAAGTTGCTCTTTACTTAATGTTGTTTTAAGCGGTGCTTGATACTGACTTGGTAACGCTTCATTGTTTTCAAGTGCAGTAATTAATGCATCTAAATTAGCTTGCTCAGATTTACTTGTAAGCAATGCAAGTTTATCTTCAATAGCAGCTAGTAGCTTAGTAACCTTTGGCGCTAACGATCTAAATTGCGTGTACCCTTTCACTTTTGTTTCTAGGTCGTGCAACTGCGCTCTTTGATTAACATCACTAAGTGCTGCTTCAAGCTCAGCAAGTTCTGCAATTGCTTGTTTATCTGACTCGTTTTGCTCGAGTTTTTGCTGCTCAAACTCACTACTACGCTTAGTAAATGTTTCATCGTTATACTGACGAAACTTTTGCCATAACGCATTTTCAGCTTTTAAACCAGCAAAGCCAATGGCTTGCCATTGCTGCTGCATTTGCTTCAACTCTTGGCAAGCAGCGGCTAAATCATCGCTTTGTGATAATTGCTGCGCTTTTTCTACTAACTCATTTTTAAGTGCTGCATTACTTTTATGAAATGCGTTTAATAAAGCCAGTACTTGTTGTTGCTCATTTTTATAACGATCGTTTAGTGTACGGTATGTTTTAGGGTCAACTTTACCCACACTGCGCCACGCTTTATTTAAACGATTGTATTGGCTTTCATATTGTTTCCAATCAAAGTCATCCTCAGCAGTTGGCTGTAAATGGAGCGCATGCATGTCGTTAATAATACTTTCACGTTGTGCTTTTGATGCTTCACGTTGCACTTCTTGCTCTGCGAAGTAACTACGGCAAGGCGCAAATAACAGCTCGATCTGTTCATCAAACTGCACGCCTTGTTGCTTTTCTTCATCTGTATCTAAACGACCTAACTCATTCCAACGTTTACGTAGCGCTTTTACTTGCTCTGCGCGTTGTTGTGGGTCTGTACACTCTTCGCTTACTAATGCACTTACTTCTTCTAATAAAGCTTTACGCTTTGGTGCTGCAGCGTATTTTTGCCAATCTTTCGCATCTGCAAGTTGCGCTTCAAGGTCTGCTTTTATGTTCACAAGTGGCTGCTGATATTGCTCAGTAAGTGTATTAAATAACTCTTCAAAGCCTTTAAATACGCCAAAAGCAACATTAAAACGACCTTCTTCAATTAGGCGCTTAACATCACGAGCTTTGCGCTTTGCTTGGCTTTGGTTTTTTTCAAGTGGCTTAACTAGCTCATTCATTGGTGCTAAAAATTGCTTTTTATGCCCATTTAACTGTGTTTTAAAGGTACTTTGCAGTGGGCCATCTAAAACATTCAAATGATTACGCGCTGCTTTAAAGCCATTATTAAATTCAGTTAGAGTTGCATCGTATTGTGCTAAATCTTCTGCTGGCTTAATTTCGCATAATGCTGCAAAAGCGAGTTTGTACTCTTTAATAGCCGTTGTTAGCTCGGGTAATTTAGCAACTTGAGTAAATAGTTTTTCTAACTTGCTTACAGCGAGTTTTGATTGTGCATTATTAGCAAGTTCTGTTTCGCTAATAGCTTGCTTAGCTTGCGCTACTTTTGCATCAAGCCAATCTTGTTGAATTTGCTCTGGAGTTTCAAGACCAAGCTGTAAGGCATTTTCAATTTCTTCACCCAAAGCTTCAAGTGTTGCAAGTGCTAATAATTGACGCTGTTGTTGCGCTAATTGCTGCTGCTCTTTGTCATGTACTGCTTTTAGCTGTTCAATGTGTGCATCTAACTTAGTAGTAATAGAAATATATTTTTCATCAAGCAGCTTTACACGTTCATCACTTAACCATTTGAGCTCAAGTGCTTGCCACTGGGCCATTAATTCGCCGGCTTGTGAATTTACAACACCAAAATCTGTTTTTTCACGTAAAGCATTTAACTTAGCTAAAATAACACGTGTTGCACTTTCAACCTGAAGTGGCATTTCAATTGCTAAACGCTCATTTTCAATATGCGTTTCAAGTGCTGCTTTTGCATCACCTTTTGCATGTTTTACTAATGGCTTAATTAATTGATGGGTAATAACAAGTTCAACTAACTGAGTTTGTAGCTCTTCGCTACCTTCTTTAAATGCTTTTTCTACTAATTTTGGATTTGCTAAACGTTTTAATAATTTAACGCGTACTTGCAGTTCTTTTTCTGCAAATGCTAACTTTTCGAGTGTTTTAACAGGTGCAAAACGCTCTATGTATTCACTTTTGATTTGCGCTGTTAGTGTACTTTCGCTATTTAAAACAGCATTAGATATTTGCAGCTCTGCTATATCTTTTAATGCTTGATCTTGTTTATACGCTTTCCACCATAGCGGCAAATTGTTTACCTTTTGCAGCGCTTTACGGCGAATTTCAGCTGAGCTATCTTCAAGTGCTAACGTGTTTAATATGGTTGCATCACGTTCAATGTCTAATTTTTCGATAGCATCAAGACGTACTTGTTGCTTTGGGTGTTTCCACTTAGGTGTAAAAAGGTGCTTAAAGATCATGTTCACTAAACCTAGCTATTTCGTTGTCTGATTTGAATTCTTTTTGTAGTTGAGCTTTTGTCTTTTGGATCATTTCACCATTAGCACCAATCGTAAATTGCTCGTTTGATTGAGCCACCTTTGCTTGATACAACATAACCAACTGCACTGTTTGTTGCTTTTGTTCATCTGATAAAACGGTACCGTCTGGCCACTTGCCAGTAGAAGCACCGTATTGTAAGCGTTCGAATAATTCGGGAGTAATATTTTGTACAAGATTGTCGATGTTCATGTCATTTTTTCTTTTTTAGAGTCACTAAAATAATACGATTTACAAGGTACCAAATACAGCCTATGCCTATCGCGGCAGTGTAAGCATACCACTGAAGTGTTTCTTCTTGCGGTTGTAAAAAGTACAAGCAGAAAAAACCACCTAAAAATAAGATAAGCGCCAAAAAGGAGTGATTTATAAACATCTGCTTTTTTTTAATTCGCTGTTCGCGCTGAAGTTGTAAAACTTGCTCGTCGTTTAGCTCTGCAATGTTGCTTTCGCAATGCGGACATTGCTTATGTTTATCTGAAATTGATTTTGCACATTTTGGGCAACGAATAATCGCCATACTTCTCTCCATACTACGCATAAAAAAAGCGCCTTTCGGCGCCTTTATTGTACTTGTTTTATTTCTCGTTGTCTTTTTTGAATTCAAACCAACAACTGAT
>NZ_JACJDN010000117.1:0-8339 GCF_014163565.1 Pseudoalteromonas sp. SR45-5
GTACGTAGTACGTAGTACGTAGGATGTATGAATTAAGTTATCTATAAAAAGGAGATCCGATGGATGACATAACAAAAAAATACAGTATAGACACTACTGATTACCAAGTTGGGCAAGATAATGTACAAAAGTGGGGGTTTGATATCCATAACCCAGTATTTGGTATAAGCGCCTTCTTAGTTGTTTTATTTGTAATACTTACCCTAGTTTTTGACCCTACCGTTACCCGTGATGCACTAACCTCGACTAAAGACGCAATAATTAATCAATTTGATAGTTACTTTATGTTACTAGCCAATGCCTTTGTGATCTTTTGCGTTATTTTAGCATTTTCTCCTTTAGGTAAAATTCGGTTGGGTGGCGTAAAAGCTCGTCCTGAACATGGTTACATGTCATGGCTTTCAATGCTCTTTGCAGCAGGAATGGGGATTGGCTTACTGTTTTGGGGAGTTGCTGAGCCAACTGCATATTATACTGGTTGGTATCATATGCCTATGGGCGTTGAGCCAAACTCACCGCAAGCACACTCTTTAGCTTTGGGTGCAACCATGTACCACTGGGGTTTACATGGATGGGCGATTTACGCTGTTGTTGGATTAAGCTTGGCTTTTTTTGCATTTAATAAAGGCCTTCCATTATCTATACGTTCGGTTTTTTATCCATTATTTGGTGATCGCGCCTGGGGATGGCTCGGTCATATCATAGATATACTCGCTGTACTGTCTACTTTATTTGGTTTAGCTACATCGCTAGGCCTTGGCGCTCAACAAGCTACCAGCGGGATAAATTATCTGTTAGGCACTGATTACGGGACTGCTTTTCAAATATCTGTTATTGGTTTAGTAACGTGCATTGCAATTTTCTCAGTTATTAGAGGTATTGAGGGGGGTGTTAAAGTACTGAGCAATGTTAATTTAATTTGTGCATTTATTTTATTATTAGCCGTTATTGCCCTTACTTTCTCTGATGCAATTACTGCTATTTGGTTTACCCTTGGGGCGTACGTAGAGCACTTTGTACCTTTAAGTAATCCTTTTAATAGACCCGATGAAGATTGGATGCACTCTTGGACTGTGTTTTATTGGGCATGGTGGATATCATGGTCGCCGTTTGTTGGGATGTTTATTGCTCGAGTTTCAAAGGGACGCACTGTACGCGAGTTTTTACTCGTCGTCATTGGCCTACCAACGCTTCTTAGTTTGGTTTGGATGGGCGTATTCGGAAATATGGCAATTACACAAGTTATAGATAAAGTTGGCCCACTTGGACAAAATGGTTTAACTGATATCTCAGTGACTTTATTTCAAGTATACGAGCAGTTACCTCTTTCTAGTTTTATTTCTATTATTTCTATAGCACTCGTTTTGGTGTTTTTTATAACGTCGTCTGATTCAGGATCGCTTGTAATAGATGGTATAACTGCGGGCGGTAAAATAGATGCACCAGTGCCACAACGTATATTTTGGGCTACAGTCGAAGGCGTGATTGCAGCAGTATTACTCTGGGTTGGTGGCTCGCAAGCATTGCAAGCGCTTCAGTCGGGCGTAGTTACTACAGCTTTACCGTTTTCAATAGTACTTATTTTAATGTGTGTTGCGCTTATCCAAGGCTTGTTGAGCGAGTATCCAATTTACAAAGCTCAGAGTAAACTGCAATAACAATTTATCCTTTATAAGCGATCCTCAAAGGTCGCTTATAAAATCTTCGCAATTCGTATAACTAAGTGCTTAACGCATTCCCTATACTCCCACCTTAAATTTATTTTAGACACCGCACTTCTATTACATTCATTAATGCCACCCCTCGTTAAAACTTAGGTACAGGAGTAATTGCCAAGAAAATTAAATAACCAGCGTTCTGATTTTTGCTTTGTTATAAACAGGTGCTCTTATACCAATTCAGTTAATTAACCAGCTGGGATAAAAGTAGTAACTGTTAAATACAAACAGGCAGCTTTATAAATGTATGATGGTGAAACTCTAAGATATTAAAAAGAAATAGATTTTAAAGGTAAGTAGGTATTAAAAATAAGATTAGAGAATTTAAGTAAGAATAATTTTTGAATGTTTTAAAATTAGAAGCAATTTAGAATTTAATCTGAGGATTTGAATAAAGATGGTGCCCGAGGCCGGACTTGAACCGGCACGACTTGTTAGTCGAGGGATTTTAAATCCCTTGTGTCTACCAATTCCACCACTCGGGCATCGAGTTTGCTAATTAAAGCGTGTGGAGTGTTGAAATGGAGGCGGAACCCGGAGTCGAACCGAGGTAGACGGATTTGCAATCCGGTGCATGGCCACTCTGCCATTCCGCCCCAGTACGGGGTATTAACCTTAAGATAAACTTGGAGCGGTACACGAGGCTCGAACTCGTGACCTCGACCTTGGCAAGGTCGCGCTCTACCAACTGAGCTAGTACCGCATTTTATTTATCAGTTATTTGAATTAGCACATGATGATTTATGTGAACATTCAGGTAACTGATTAATTACCGTTTCGTTTATCTTGGGGGCTATGCCCTCTCAACACGGACGCATTCTACAGAGATTATTAAACGCGTCAATACAAAAAATGCTAGTTTTGAACTGTTTGCTTGTTTTTTATCTAAAACGGTGCGTTATTATACATTTAGAGTTAATTTTTAGTCAATTCACCCCATGCTGCACGTAAATATTGCATCATAGAACTCAAGGTTAAAAAGGTCGCAATGTACAGTAGTCCAAAACTTAAATAGTTCATCCATGTATCATATTGCCAAATCAAACCGATAATGGCTAACATTTGTGCAGCCGTCTTAATTTTACCCATGTTTGATACTGCGACATTACCACGCTTGCCTTGCTCTGCCATCCATTCACGAAGTGCAGATATGATAATTTCACGGCTTATTATAATAAGAGCAGGTATTGTCATGTACATTGACTGATACTGATCAGATAACGCTACAAGTGCGGCACATACCATTACTTTATCAGCAACAGGATCTAAAAAAGCACCAAAAGGGGTTGATTGCTCAAGCTTTCTTGCTAAATAACCGTCTAGTATATCGGTGATTGATGCAAGCCAAAAAATAAAGGCGGCAGCAAAAAAAGCCCAGCTATAAGGCAAATAAAATATCACCAAAAAAACGGGGATAAGAAAAAGTCTAAATGTTGTGAGTGTGTTTGGAATATTCCACATAACTACTTGGATATGTCTTTTTTGCTATATTCGCATGTAGGGCTAGCCCTTGTCATGCAAATGGTTAAATATCTTCTCAGCCATGTCAGAGCTGATCCCAGGAACTTTCTTTAACTGTTCTATATTAGCAGCTTTTACTCCCTGCATGCCCCCTAAATATTTTAATAATGTTTGCCGACGCTTAGAACCGACTCCATTTATTTCTTCTAGTAGTGATTGCGTACGTTGTTTTTGGCGTTTATTACGATGCCCTGCAATTGCAAAACGATGAGATTCATCACGTATATGCTGTATTAAATGTAGCGCAGGTGCATCTGAATCCATAGGAATGGTTTTTCGACCACCGTCAATTAATAGTGTTTCAAGGCCAGGCTTACGGCTAGTACCTTTAGCGACACCTACTAATAAAGGCATTTTTGTATGTGGCCAGTTAGAAAAGTACTGCTCCGCGCGCCCAAGTTGCCCCTTACCACCATCAATAAAGATAACGTCTGGAATTTTGTCTTCATCTACTAATTTGTTGTAACGCTTATTAAGTGCAAACTCCATTGCAGCATAATCATCACCACCGGTTATACCCGTTACATTATAGCGCCTATACTCTTTCGTATTTGGGCCTTGTGAGTCAAATACAACACAACTTGCAACAGTGTTCTCACCCATGGTGTGGCTTATATCAAAACACTCCATTCGGGTAATATCATCAAGTCGCAGTGTTGCTTTTAATTGTGCATAACGTTTATTAATAGAGTCTTGGGTACTTTGCTTAACTGCAATACTGTTTAATGCATTTTTATTGGCCAGTTGTAAGTATTGAGCACGCTCACCACGGGTAACTACTTTAAGTGTTACTTTGCGCTCACTTATTTGTGTGAGTGCTTCACCGAGTGCCCCGCTCTCTTCTATTTCAAAAGGTAATATGATTTCTTTTGCAATACGCCCTGTTGCTCCTGGCGCTAAATAGTACTGTCCTAAAAATGAAGTCAATATTTCTTGCTCACTTGAATCTTTAGGTACTTTTGGAAAATACGTTTTACTACCCAATACTTTGTGATCGCGGATCATTAATAAATGAATACCATTTAAACCATTTAAATGAGCAAAACCAACTACGTCCATTTCAGCAAAATTACCTGATATAGACTGTTGCTCCTGCATTTTACGAAGTAGCATTATTTGGTCGCGAACTTTTGCCGCCAGTTCAAAGTTTAATTGTAGGCTGGCTGCTTCCATTTTCTTTATTAAATCAGCAATAACTTCGTGAGATTTACCCGTTAAAAACTTACGGACATAGTCAACTTGCTCGCTGTAATCATCATCCGTAACTTTATTCACACACGGAGCTGAACAACGCTTAAGCTGATATTGCAGACACGGGCGACTTCTTGCGCGGTAATAAGCATCTTCACATTGACGAACAGGAAATATTTTTTGCATTAACCGCAAGCTCTCAGATACCGCTCCCGCGCTCGGAAAAGGTCCAAAGTACTCACCTTTAATTTTACGGCTGCCACGATGAAACGCTAAACGAGGGTGTTTATGGCTAGTTAATAAAATATAGGGATACGACTTATCGTCGCGTAATAATATGTTGTAGCGAGGCTGGTATTTTTTTATTAGATTATTTTCAAGCAGCAGCGCTTCTGTTTCAGTATTAGTGAGTGTGACTTCGATGTCACAAATATTACTCACTAAAACGCGTGTTTTGCTATCGGTAATGTTACTTCTAAAGTAACTGCTCACACGCTTTTTTAAATGCTTAGCTTTACCAACATAAATAACTTGGTTGTGACTATCAAGCATGCGGTATACACCCGGCTCACTTGATAGCGTTTTGAGAAAATGTACGTGATCAAATTCAGACATAAATTATAGTTAGTACGAAACGTCTATATCAATCATTTTATGACGAATTGCTAAATGGGTAAGCTCAACATCACCACCTACATTTAGCTTTTCAAACATACGATAGCGATAGCTATTTACTGTTTTTGAACTTAGGTTTAAACGCTCAGCTATATTTTGTGCTTTTTCACCTTTAGTGATCATAAGCATAATTTGCAGTTCGCGTTCAGATAAGCTCTGAAAAGGATTTTCGTCTGTGCGACCTGTCACTTGCGCAAGTGCTATTTGCTGTGCAATTTCAGGAGCAATATAACGCTGACCGGCATGAACACAACGAATGGCACGCACCATTTCGTCAGAGCCAGCACCTTTAGTTAAAAAGCCATGTGCACCAATTTGCATTACTTTACTCGGAAACGGGTCTTCACAGTTAACGGTAAGCACAATAATTTTTACATCAGGGCAGTAACGACAAATCTTTTTAGTCGCTTCTAATCCGCCCATGCCTGGCATATTCATATCCATTAATACTATGTTTGGCGCATGCTGACGACAAAACTGTACAGCCTCTTCGCCAGTTTTAGCTTCACCAATTACTTTAAACCCTCGTACATCATCAAGAATACGCTTTATTCCTGTTCGTACAAGTTCATGGTCATCAACTAAAAGTACATTAATCAATGGAACATCCTCACTTACCTAACAACATGCAATTTAATTAAATTAATTTGCCACAGTAACATACATAAAGCGAAACAATAACTAATATTATTGCCTCGCCCTAATAGTTTAAGATGACGATTTTTCGCTAAATCTGTCAACCCATAACGCAATGATACCATCACCCGTTACATTACACGCAGTACCAAAGCTATCTTGTGCCAAATAAAGTGCAATCATTAATGCAACCGCGCCTTCATTAAACCCAAGCATGCTTGTTAATAGGCCAAGCGCCGACATAACTGCGCCACCTGGAGCACCTGGTGCTGCAATCATCACTACACCTAACATCATAATAAACGGTAGCATACCCATTAATGAAGGGACTTCCATGCTTGGTGATAAAAACATAACAGCCATTGCACAGGTTACTATGGTGATAGTTGAGCCAGATAAGTGAATAGTCGCGCAAAGTGGCACTGTAAAGTTAGCTACATCTTCTTTAACGTTATTTGCCTTACTTGATTGAAGCGATACTGGAATCGTTGCTGCGCTTGACATAGTACCTAACGCTGTAAAGTAAGCTGGTAGCATATTTTTAACTAATTCGATTGGATTACGTTTTAATAGTATACCTGTCGCTATATATAAAACGCTTAACCATAACCAGTGCATAACAAGCGCTGCAATTAGTACTACGCCAAATGTTTGCAGTGTATCTACCACAGTACCCGCTACCGTCATTTCGGCAAATACACCTGCAATGTAAAATGGTAAAGCAGGGATAATTACTTTTGATAATAATCCGTCAATCACATCACGGCCCTGATCAGACACCTTTTTAAGCGTATCAAGCTCTAATTGGCTCATGCCTATACCAAATACAAAAGCAGTTACTAATGCGGTCATTACCCCCATCAAAGGTGGAATTTCTAAATCAATAAAGCTGCCAATTTCTGTAGCAACTTCTGCCTCGAATGTAATACCACCGCTTAAAAAAGGGATAACAGCACTTACTAATAAAAATGCAAGCGTACCTGCAATAATTGTAGAGCTATAAGCAAACCCGACTGTTTTACCAAGTAAGTGACCAGACCCTTTTGGTAGGCCTGCAATACCTGATGCAATAAAAAATAATATAATAAGTGGAATGGTAAAGGAGATAATTTGACCAATCAGCTCTTTTACTGTGAATAAAAGTTCAACACCAGTTATAGGTACATATAGTCCAACTAGGATACCGGCCACAATACCGGCAATTAATTTTAAGATTAATTTCATTGTGATTGCTTAATTGAATTTAGATACGTGTTTTTATCATGTTTTAGACGCATTGTGTGATAAAACTATTCAAGTTACATTCATATGCACAAATATTGAACAAACACAGCTTAATTCAATACACTTTTGAACATTTTTTGACTAAACGAAGTTTTACTCTTTAAATTTTAAATTAAGCCCGCACCTATAATAACTAAAGCACCGCTAATAATTGATTTTTATTTCGACTGGTTATAAGCCCAATAGATATATGTTATAGCCAAACTTTACTTTAGTTTTTTTAAACTCACAGTAAAGTGTGTTTATATAGTTAGTAGCAAAGGCTATTAACACGTTGATCAGATTGCATCCAAAGGAACATTATGTCTACTATTTTTGAAGATAACTCACTAAGCATCGGTAATACACCGCTGGTAAAACTTAACCGTGTTACAGGTGGGAATGTATACGCTAAAGTTGAATCTCGTAATCCAAGCTTTAGTATCAAATGCCGCATTGGTGCATCGATGATTTGGGAAGCTGAAAAGTCAGGTCAGCTTGTTGAAGGTAAAGAACTTATTGAACCAACATCGGGGAACACCGGTATTGCACTTGCATTTGTTGCAGCAGCACGTGGTTACAAGTTAACGCTTACTATGCCAAACACCATGAGCCTAGAACGTCGCAAGCTATTAAAAGCATTAGGTGCAAATCTAGTACTTACCGACGGTGCAAAAGGTATGAATGGCGCAATTGAAAAAGCAAAAGAAATTCAAGCAACAGCACCTGATAAGTATATTTTATTACAACAATTCGAAAACCCTGCAAACCCAAAAATTCACTTTGAAACAACAGGCCCTGAAATTTATGATGCGCTTGATGGCAAAGTAGACTTTTTTGTAGCCGGTGTTGGTACTGGTGGTACTATTACAGGTGTTAGCCGCTACCTCAAAACAGAAAAAGGTCTAAACGTTAAATCTATTGCTGTTGAGCCAACTAACTCTCCAGTTATTAGCCAAACGCTTGCCGGTGAAGAAATTAAACCAGGTCCTCATAAAATCCAAGGTATTGGTGCTGGCTTCATTCCTGGCAACTTAGATATGGACTTAATTGATGGCGCAGAGCTTGTATCTAACGAAGACGCAATTGCAATGGCGCATCAGTTAATGAAAAAAGAAGGTATTTTAGTCGGTATTTCGTCAGGTGCAGCGGTTGTTGCAGCTAAGCGAATTGCTGAAAAGCCTGAAAACGCAGATAAAAATATTGTTGTTATCCTACCTAGTGCAACTGAGCGCTACTTATCAAGCCCAATGTTTGATGAAGAGTTTAGTGAACAAGAACTAGTACAATAAGTAATTTTAAGATTTTTAGAAGGATGCTTTAGGCATCCTTTTT
>NZ_JACJDN010000118.1:0-8299 GCF_014163565.1 Pseudoalteromonas sp. SR45-5
ATTAATGTAAGTTCATCAGTAGGTATCGTTATCATTAAATCCTTCCTTATACTTGTTTTTATATTTATTAGTCATTACGCACAGGCTGAAGATTTCAAGCTCACGGTCTACACTGAGCACTTTTCGCCATACAATTTTGAAAACAAAGCGGGTCAACTTGTTGGCATAAATCTCGATATTGTAAAAGATGTATGCATTGCGTCAGATATTACCTGTGAATTTAAAATACTTCCTTGGAAACGTGCTTACAGCCTAGCCCAAAAAGATAAGCATTCAGGTATTATCTCTATCGCTAAAACATCTCAAAGAACGCCTATTTTTAATTGGGTAGGGCCTTTGGCATCCAGTGAAACATTTTTTTATAAACTTAAAAAAAATACTCAGTTAAAAATGAATAGCTTAAATGAAGCAAAGCAGTTTTCACTTGCTATCGTAAGAGGGGATATTTACGAATCCATAATTAAAAAAGTAGGGTTTGAAGCAGGTAAAAACCTTTTGTCCATAGGTGATGAAAAGCAATATATGCACTTGTTTTTAAATAGTAAAATAGATTTGATTTTAGGCTCTGAATACACCATTGGTTATCAACTTTCGCCTTTTGGGTATAGTGAAGACGATGTCGTTAGGCTGCAGGAATTACCATTACCTGAGATAGCAGGTAACTACATCGCGTTTAATAAATCAGTACCCAATTACATTGTAGAGCGTTTTAATAGGGAGTTTGAAAAGCTTAAAAAGAAGGATAACTTTTCGGCTTATAAAAAACGTTATAAGCGCTAATGTTAGTACTTGTAAGGCAGCCCTTTCTTTTGCTTTATTTTTAAAAATGCAGCTTGCAGTGATTCTATTAAATGCATATCTGTTTTTTTATTCGCAGCTAAATAAGCATCAATTGTCAGCTCATCTATTTTATAAATAAACTTTAAGTGTGCTGGTTTGAGCTTTAGATAATCACTCATCTGCTGCATATATAAAGGATCGTCTACAATTAAATCTACTTTTTTAGCGAGTAGTAAAGAGTATGACTTTTGAATATCAGAGGTTAAAACAACTTCAAACCCCAGTTTTGCTAGGGTTTGTGTTGAAAAATCATTGCGCTGCATAGCAATTTTGTACACTTTAGCTTGTTCAGTAGTGTTTATAATAAGATCATCTCGCTCTGATAGGCCAATAAAGCCTAGTTCAAAACGTCCGACAGGTCCTATCCAATAAAATTTGTCTTCTCGCTCTACAGTGCGTGCAAGGCTGTATATAAAGGTATTTTTAAGCTCATCTGCAATTTTATAAGCACGTGCCCAAGGGTACATTTGAATGTTAGGTGTTAGATCAGCCTCAGCAAATATATCTCTAATAAATTGAGTACCTTCACCTGCTACCTCACCATCAATCAACACCTGGTTTGGCGGTGCTAACTCTGTAACAACAAGGATGGGTTCTTTTGCTTGAACATACACAGAGCAAGTTAAAAAAAGAGAATAAAGAATATATTTCACAATAGCGGGTCGTTAGTCGGTTAGCTTAAGTAATATAAGTGTGGCTGAAAATACGAAAAACACAAAAAATATTTATGTGACTTTGTTACTAAGATATTGGTTTATTTGAGTTATGTATAACCATAAATAAGGTTAAATAGCTTGAAGGTTGGAAGTGTATAAATCTGGAAGGCCTAAAACGATAAAAGGGCCTTGCGGCCCTTGGTGAAGTATCGTTCAAGTCAGATAGAGCTTTAACCCCTTAAAGCGCTATCCTCTTGTTTTGCAACACCGGTGTTCATCTCAATAAGTTTCTAAGCTAGCGAGAGGAAAAACCCAGCAATTGCTGCGCTCATAAGGTTAGCCATAGATCCTGCTAACACTGCTCTGAGCCCTAAGCGTGCGATATCCTTCCGCCGACTAGGCGCCATACCGCCTAACCCACCTAGTAAAATGGCTATCGATGATAGGTTAGCAAAGCCACATAGAGCAAAAGTAACAATTGCTTGTGTGTGTGCGCTTAACGTATCGCGATAATTTATAAAGTCTAAGTAAGCAACAAACTCGTTCACTACTATCTTTTGACCAATAAAGCTGCCGGCTATAATTGCTTCATCCCATGGCACACCTAGTAACCATGCAACAGGAGCAAATACATAACCTAATATTTCTTGAAGCGTTAATGTTGGGTAATCAAACCACCCACCAATACCGCCTAATAAACCGTTTAGTAGTGCAATTAGCGCTACAAAAGCAAGTAACATTGCACCTACATTAAGTGCTAAATGCATACCGTTTGCTGCACCTGATGCAGCTGCATCAATTACATTTACAGGCTTATCTTCGTCATCTAAATCTAAATCAGCTAAGTTATCTTTAGGCGTTTCAGTTTCTGGCACAATCATCTTGGCCATTAAAAAACCACCTGGAGCAGCCATAAAGCTCGCTGCTATTAAGTACTTAAGATCTACGCCAATAATAACGTAACCGGCCATTACAGAGCCTGCCACAGTGGCTAGGCCACCTACCATCACTGCAAACAATTCCGATTTAGTCATTGTTGCTATAAATGGCTTAACTATCAGCGGAGCTTCAGTTTGGCCAACAAAAATATTTGCCGTTGCTGAAAGCGATTCTGTGCGAGAGGTTTTCAATAATTTTTGTAAACCGCCGCCTAAAATCCTAATTATCCAATCCATAATGCCAAGGTGATACAATACAGCAACAAGTGCTGAGAAAAACACGATAACAGGCAAAACTTGAATCGCAAAAATAAAACCTAGTGTGTCTTGTGAGGCAAGTGGGCCAAACAAAAACCCAATACCGTCGTTTGCATAACCAATAACCGACGATACGGCTGCTGACATGCTCGTTAACACATTTTTTCCTGCTTCAAAAAACAGGACAAAACCGCCGATAACTACTTGCATCGCAAATGCTATACCAACGGTTCTTAAATTAATTGCCTTGCGATTAGTTGATGCCGCAAAGGCAATGCTTAGTAGCACACACATGCCCACTAAGCTCATAAATGTTGTCATACAAATGTTTCCCGTTGTTATTCTTGTAGTAAATATTTTATCTTACTTTTTATTATATCAATCGCAACGCGGTTCATACCGCCTCGAGTCACAACTAAATCTGCGTTATGCTTAGAAGGCTCAATAAATTGATAAAACATCGGTCTAACAGTTGCTTGATACTGCTCAACAACAGATTGTAATGTTCTGCCTCGTTGCTCCATATCACGTTGCATACGACGCATTAAGCAAATATCTAAAGGTGTATCTATAAACACCTTAATATCAAATTCTTTATTAAGCGCTTTGTCACTCAATAATAAAATACCTTCAACAATGAGTATTTTAGCAGCAGGCACTCGGCGAGTTTTCTCGCTACGTGTATGCTGTGCATAATCATACGTTGGTACTTCAACTGAATTTCCACTACGAAGCTGTGTTAAATGCTCAAGCATTAACGCATGTTCAAATGCATCAGGATGGTCGTAATTCGTTTGCGTACGATGCGCCATCGGTAAATGCGACTGATCCTTGTAGTAAGCATCTTCTTCAATAATGGCGATAGCGCCTGGTTCAAGCTCATTAACCAATTCATTGTATATAGTTTGGCTAAAAAGAGATTTGCCCGACGCAGACGCGCCTGCAATAGCTATAATAGTAGTTCGTGTCACTAAAGTTCTCACCCACACAGAAGGATATATTGTTGGTAGATCACAATAGCAAAAAAGACACGATTAATCTCTTTTGCTTCGCTTAAGAATGCAAATTTATAATGTTTAGGTTTTATGAAACAGGACTTTTGTCCTGTACGGAAAAATCGATCAGCGGATAAAGTAACCACCTAGAATCAAAGTGAGGTCAAAATGGCAAGAGCAATTATCTTAATGGCAGATAGCCTAGGAATCGGTGCAGCACCAGATGCAGATAAATTCGGCGATCTTGGGGCTAATACATTCGCTCACTTACTAAAAGCATATTACGACGAAACAGGCGCTGCATTATCGCTTCCTAACCTATCAAAACTTGGGTTAGTGGATGCATGTGAAGCTGCCGGTGGAGAACCGTGTTTAATTTCAGACCGCCAAGCTTCTCAAGGGGCATGGGGTTACGCTAAAGAATTATCTAGCGGAAAAGACACGCCATCAGGTCATTGGGAAATGGCAGGAGTACCTGTGTTATTTGATTGGGGATATTTCCCAAAAACACAGCCAAGTTTCCCACAAGAATTTATAGACGAGTTTATAGCTCGTACTGGTATTCCTGGCATTTTAGGCAACTGCCATGCATCGGGAACAACCATTTTAGAACAGCTAGGTGAAGAGCACGTAAAAACAGGTAAACCAATCTGTTACACCTCAGCTGATAGCGTGTTTCAAATAGCCGCGCATGAAGAGTCATTCGGCCTAGAGAAGCTTTATCAAGTTTGCGAAATCGCACGGGCGCTACTTGATGAAATGAATATAGGACGAGTGATTGCGCGGCCATTTTTGGGTTCAAATAGCCAAGACTTTGCTCGAACGGGTAATCGTCGCGACTATTCAGTGCTTCCGCCAGCACCAACATTGCTAGATGTGTTAGCAAAAGACGGCGGCGAAGTAATTAGTATTGGTAAAATTTCAGATATTTACGCGCATCAGGGCATAACCCAAAAGCATAAAGCACCTGGGCTTATGAACTTGCTAGAAAAAACCAGCGAAGTAATGAAAAGCGCACCAGACCATAGCTTAATCTTTACTAACCTAGTTGATTTTGATGAAAAATTTGGTCATCGCCGTAACCCAGTAGGTTATGCAAAAGCATTAAAAGAATTTGATGACTATTTACCAACTATACTAAAGCAGTTAAACGCAGATGATATATTAATGATCACTGCAGATCACGGTTGTGACCCAACCTTTCCAGGTTCTGAGCACACTCGCGAATACGTACCGGTTATTGCATATAAACCAGGTATGAGTAACACACCTCTAGGTGAACGCAACAGCTTTGCAGATATCGGTCAAACACTGGCACAGTGGTTTAACTTATCTGCGCTTGATTACGGCGACAGCTTTTTAAATGAGCTAACAACGCCAAATAAAAAGGAAAACAATTAATGAGTACTCCGCATATCAGTGCAAACGTTGGTGATTTCGCCGAAACAGTATTAATGCCAGGCGATCCGCTACGTGCGCAATATATTGCTGAAAACTTTTTAGATGATGCAGTACAAGTTACAGGTGTTCGTAACATGTACGGTTTCACTGGTACTTACAAAGGTAAGCCAGTAAGCATCATGGGTTCAGGCATGGGCATTCCATCAATGTCTATTTATGCACGTGAGCTAATTGTAAGCTTTGGCGTTAAAAATATTATACGTATTGGTACGTGTGGTGGTATTGGCACAGATATCAAAATCCGTGACGTAATTTTTGCACAAGGTGCAAGCACAGATTCAAACGTAAACCGTGCACGTGTTCGTGGCTACGATTTTTCTGCTATTGCTAACTTTGACCTACTTTTAAACGGTGTAAACGCCGCTAAAGAGCTAGGAATAGAAGCAAAAGTAGGTAACGTATTTACAACCGACACTTTCTACCAAGCAGACGACTCGTTCTACAAAGACTTAGACAAGTTAGGCATGCTAGCAGTAGATATGGAAACAGCCGGTTTATATGGCGTTGCAGCTGAATACGGCGCAAACGCAATGGCATTATTTACAGTAAGTGACCACGTAATCACCGGTGAAGCAACACCTGCTGATGAGCGTCAAAGCACGTTTAACGAAATGGTTAAAATTGCATTAGAGTCAATAGCTTAAATAATACATAACAGTTCCTTGGTAACGTATTCACTAAGTTTTGGAGACACGCCCAAAGTGAAGTGAGACTAACCTCCAAAGCCGCATTTTATGCGGCTTTTTTTATGCCTGAAGAAAACTGATAGCAGCTTCTAATTACTTATATCAATTCGCTTAATTAAGTGATCTATTTTGAGGATGGAAAAACGTGTTGATAGCTAGGCAAAAAATTCGCTATTTAGTTGTTCTAAATGAGAATTTTTTAACGCAGGTAGCGACACGTTTAGCCCCTAAAAATGATTAAGTATTATTTCGGGTTGGTATTAATTCAACCATCTAAAAACTGCGTTTTTAAACGCCTGCAAGCAGCGCGTCTACAGGTAAATTAAACTGCTGAGTGTAAGTTTTCCACGTAGGCGCAGAGCTTGCTCGCGCGAGAAGCACTTAAGCTAACTACTCTAAAAGCTCAGCATCTCTAAACCTATTTGTGTATAACAGCCCTAAAAAACAATATGCACGCAGAGAAGAAAAGGAGGAGCAAATGAGAAGAGCAAAACCAATGCTGACTCGGCATTATAAAAGTACAAGCGTTGCTTTAAAAGCTTGTAACCTGCGCGAATAGCTGTGTTTATACCAAGTTTAGAGTATGACTTGTTGCTCATGTTAGAAGCACAGTTTCTGATTGTTTTTATTATTTTAACTTCTAAGCTCTTCTCTAAAAGCGCAGCGTCTCTAAACCTCTTTGTGAAGTAATCACTTTTGATCTTAGCTCTACGCTAGAGCTGAGTTTGTAGAGCGCAGTTAAGCTTCTAATTACACAACAAACTTTACCTTTAAAAACAAAAAAGGGCCAAGGCCCTTTTTTATGGTGTTGCGCCTAATCATACAGGCCAAATTCTGAGTGCTTAAACAACTTCACCAGCCACTATCGTATTAAAGCTGTTGTTGTCATGCAGGCTTGCAAATGCGCTCTCATGTAATAATTCATTACGTAAGTTTGGAGAGTATTCAAGTGCCATTTTAATATCGGCTAATGCATCAGCATGCTTATGTGTTAGTGCATAAGCACATGCTCGTTGCCAATAGGCATAACCATAGTCACTATCTATATCAATAGCTTGATTACACAGCTCAATGGCTTGTGCTGTTTCATTAATTTCTAGTAATGCATCGGCTTTATAAGCAATG
This sequence comes from Pseudoalteromonas sp. SR45-5, assembly GCF_014163565.1. NCBI lineage: Bacteria > Pseudomonadati > Pseudomonadota > Gammaproteobacteria > Alteromonadales > Pseudoalteromonadaceae > Pseudoalteromonas > Pseudoalteromonas sp. SR45-5. Next base: position 6,960 of record NZ_JACJDN010000118.1, read on the forward strand.
GCTTCCACATCTTCTGGTTTGCGATTGAGTATTTCATTAAAAATTTCAATTTTATTTGCAAAATCACTTTCTAGGTTTGCGCGCATCCACAACGAATGAACTTCGTTGGTCACCGATATGCGCTCTTGGTTGCTGAGTATTTCTTCTGAGCGAACGCGTAGTTTTTCTTCAAGAATTTTTAATCGGTCTTCATACTCGTCTGTAATTACACTCACACGCGTATTTACAATATCTTCTACTTTGTTTTTAACATCGCGCAACGAGTTCCAACCCACTAAAACTAAAATCGACGCCGTAGCGGTAATTATAAAAAACACATTATTAATGGTATCTGTAGTGTACGTTAATGCGCGATCGGCAGTATCAAGCTGCGCATGAGTAACCTGCTTAGTTACATCTTCACGAAGCTTTTGCTGATCTTGCCTAACTGCTTTTAGCTCATCTAATATGTAGCGCTCCATTAGCGGCTTATACATAGGCTCTTTGAGTTGTTGAAGAGCTTGTTGCTCTTGTTGTGCTGTAGGTGAAGCTGGTTGCTTTTCAGCAGAGTTCACTATGCCTGAAAACAAAGTTAAACAAACAAAAAGTACAGATAGGTAATAACGCATTGGTACGCCTAATTAAATTAATTACTGTAATAACTTTAACATGCAGGGCTTAATGGCACTAGGGCGTGTTGTTCTTTGTGGATTAAAATTGACCTAATTTAGATAGGAGCAATAGTTGTAAAATTTTTTTAGCCTAGTGAGCTTAGCATAATAGGGTAAAGCGTGAGCATATTACCCATGCTCAGGTAATTTGAGTAAAAATAGGCAAAAAAAAACCAGCTCAAGGTGAGCTGGCAAAAACTGCTTAAAACAACAATATGTCGTAGGGATTCACAGGAGAACAACTTCATACTAACTGAATATTTATGAACAAATACTTAATTCAATTCAACTAGTTAAAAATATAAGAATACTCAAAGTATTCGGTTTATAAAGTAAAGGTGCATTGGGCTTAAGTAATGCACCTTTATCATTATAACTATCTAACTACAATTTCATGGTGAAGGGGGGTATTCCAATGTGCGCTTTAGTAAACTAAAGCCACTTTCAAACCCTTCACATACCATTACGCCGAAATTTTTCAATTCGATCACAGGTCTAGTAAAAAGATTAAGGTTAATTCACCGATTTTTAAATTTTTATTTTGCGTAATGCTTTATATGCGCGCCATCTGACTTTTTTACTATTATTTTAAACGCCACTTTAAGCCTATTGTTAAATACATCATTAACGTAAGGGCAATCAAAAATATAAATTGGAGCAATCGTTTTAAATAGTATGTTGAGGCTGGCG
>NZ_JACJDN010000119.1:0-8237 GCF_014163565.1 Pseudoalteromonas sp. SR45-5
TGGTTTTTATTAGCGCTAAGCAGCTGTTTAATTATTTTTAGTAAATATAAGCATACTTACTTTAAACAGCGTTTACTGGGGTTTTTAAATAGCTTTTTAGTTCTTCAGATAATCGCCGTAGCCTATTACTTTACTAGCGAAAAAATAAATAACCTAAGTGACTTAGGCATAAGTTATTGGCTATTAATTACAATGCAGATTGTCTGTAATGCAATGTGTTACATGAGCGTAAAGCGCAGAAAGGCTAAAATAAAGCCATCACTTGATTCGTTTTCAATGGATTAAAGTAGATAAACTTTTAAGAAGAACACGTTCTGTTTTTACCTTGCGCTTTTGCTTTATAAAGTAGTTCATCAGCACGCTTGATATCAAGATCAATTGAGCGTTCGGCACTTGCAGAGATAACACCAATACTTAGCGTAATATTGGTACTATCTGAAAATAAGCTCACAACTGAAGCTTTAAGGGTGTTGTGGATTTTTTCTGCAACTTGCTCCCCCTGCTCAACTGTTGCATCTGGAATAACAATTAAAAACTCCTCTCCGCCCCAACGTGATGCAATCGCATTTTTTGGAATACTTTTATCAAAGGTTTTAGCTAACTGAATAAGTGCTTCATCGCCAAAATCATGGCCGAATTGATCATTAATCTTTTTAAAATTATCTACATCAGCTAATAAAATTACAAAAGGAGTATTATTATCTTTCAGCTCACTTTTGAAAGCCACAAGCTTATTCATGGTATAGCGACGGTTTGGCAGGTTGGTGAGTGGATCTATAGTTGCTAAAAATTCATTCTTTTGACTCAAAGCAATTATTTTACTGCTGTATTTTTCTCTTGAAAACTCGTAGTAGCCACTCAGCGACGCGACAATTATAAAAGCGAGTATGATTCTGATAGGAAACTGTTCCGGACTATAGTCATATATATTGAATGTATCAGCGCAGTAAAAGCCTAAAACAATCGCTAATAAAAACAAAATTATATCAAATGTACCTCGCTTAAGTCCGCGTATTGAATAAGTAACTGGAGACACTATGAATATCCATATAGGCCCTGTTCCTTGTGCTCCACCAGTGAGGACTAGGTAAAACATTAGTGCATAAAGGTTGTATAAAATTATAGTGCCTGACTTCTCTACTCCCCTACTTATGCTAAATGCCAATAAATAAACAAACGAAGAAACAACCAAGGTACACGCTAATAAATAACTGCTATTAATAAATGCTAAGCTAGCCATAGAAAACGTTGCTATAAACCCTATTGAAGAGAAGAATCGAACAATGAGTTTCCTTTCCGACTTGTTTGAATATTCGTACATAATTTCTATTTATTTTATTAATATATAAAAGCTCACTTGTAGACAAAAAGTAAGCAAACCGTAAACAGCGTGCGATAATGGACCAACTTTATATTTAAATCAACTCTTAAGATTAGTTATTTCGGGTTGATAAAAGCGAATACTTTAACCATTACTTACCTTTGTTAGGAATAATGCATAACATTAAGAGTTAAAAAATAAATAAGTTTACTTTTTTATTCCCACACTACCCGCACTAATAGTACTGAGTAATAGTAAAAGTAGTGATATAACACACGCAGTTAAAGATGGTATTGACGATGCTGTAAATATGTATCTAGCACTAGCGACCAATCAATTAACTCTTCACATCAAAGTGTTTATACAACGACGAAAACAAAAGTTATAGCATATTAAGCAGCAAAAAAAGCTACAGATTATGACCAAATAACGTTAGCTAGTACTACTGAAAATCCAAAAACTCGAGTTGCTACAAGTATATGCCTGTACCCTTGTGTTGGTTAAGTAAAGCGTAAAGTTTGCATGTATAAATTAACCCTTAAGGCTGCTTAATAGATGCCCAAAGCATCCGTATTTAGCTCGAAACAAGCACACCCTCACTAAAGCAAAATAATCCCTCTTGGTAGTTACACTAAAGGTAAAAGCTCAAGGTGTCGCTAAAAAAGCTATACTACAGGTGATATTAATATAATACCGTTTGTGGCTAACTACGTTGACATTACATTCGAATCAAACAATAAAAAAAGCAAGCCAGTTGGCTTGCTTCTTATTCATTTTATTAATACGAACAATTAAACTTTTAAGTAATCCATAATACCTTCTGCAGCATTACGTCCTTCAAAAATAGCGGTTACCACTAAATCTGAACCACGCACAATATCGCCACCAGCAAATATTTTAGGGTTCGTTGTTTGATGTGTAAATTCACCCTGTTCTGGTGCATTAATGCCGCCCCAGTGGTTTATTTCTACATCGTATTTTTCTAACCAATCCATTTTGTGAGGCTGGAAACCAAATGCCATAATAACTTGGTCAGCTTCAATCACATGCTCTGAACCAGGTACTTCTTCAGCACGACTTCTGCCATTTGCGTCAGGTTCGCCTAATTTAGTTTTAACCATTCTAACGCCAGTTACTTTACCTTTATCGTTCAATACAATGCCTTTAGGCTGAACGTTATAGGTAAATATAACGCCTTCTTCTTTGGCGTTTTTAACTTCACGTTTAGAACCAGGCATATTTTCTTTATCACGACGATAAGCACACGTTACTTTTGCAGCATTTTGACGAATAGACGTACGCACACAGTCCATCGCTGTATCACCACCACCAAGTACAACTACTTTTTGGTTAGCCATATCAATACACGGCTGCTTAGTCTCGTCATAGCCCATTACACGGTTAGTGTTACCAATCAAGAACGGGAGTGCATCGTGAACACCTGGTGCATCTTCATTTTCAAGACCTGCACGCATACTTTGATACGTACCAACTCCTAAAAATACGGCGTCGTAATCAGCTAAAATTTGATCAAGCGTAATATCAACACCTACTTCAACATTTAACTTAAACTCCACGCCCATTTCAGTGAAAATTTCACGGCGCTTTTGCATCACTTCTTTTTCAAGTTTAAAAGAAGGAATACCAAACGTGAGTAGTCCGCCAATTTCTGGGTGACGATCAAACACTACTGGTTTTACGCCGTTACGAACTAAAATATCAGCACACCCTAAACCAGCTGGGCCTGCACCAATAATAGCTACTTTTTTGTCGGTCCAAGTTACATAAGACATATCAGGCTTCCAGCCCATTTTAAATGCCTCATCGGTAATGTATTTTTCAATATTACCAATTGTAACCGCACCAAACTCTTCATCTAATGTACACGAGCCTTCACACAAGCGGTCTTGTGGGCAAACACGCCCACAAACCTCTGGTAAGCTATTTGTACGATGAGAAAGCTCAGCTGCCTCTATAATACGACCTGTGCGTATTAACTTTAACCATTGTGGAATGTAGTTATGTACTGGGCACTTCCACTCACAATACGGGTTACCACAATCTAAACAACGATCAGCTTGTGAGTTAACCTGATTCTCTGAAAAGGGTTCGTAAATTTCTACGAAAGATTTTTTACGTGACGAGATTGGTTTTTTGCGTGGGTCTACACGCTGCACGTCTATAAATTGATATACATTTTCGCTCATACTGCCCCCTTATTGCGCCTGAACACGTAGTTCGGCACTACTGCGAGCGCGATGCCCGAGTAAACTTTTTACGTCGCTTGATTTTGGTTTTACTAATTTGAACATCGGTAAGTACAGTTCAAAGTTAGCTAAAATGCTTTCTGCTCTGCACGAACCCGTAAGCTCTAAATGCTCAGCAATTAAGCCGCGTAAATGTTCTTGATGCGACGTTAATTCGTCTAGTGTTACTATTTCTACAAGCTCTGGATTAATGCGTTTTTCAAAATCATTTCGCTCATCTAAAATATAAGCAAAACCACCAGTCATACCCGCGCCAAAGTTAACACCTACATTACCAAGTACACACACAACGCCACCGGTCATGTATTCACAACCGTTGTCACCTACACCTTCAACAACCGCTTGCACACCTGAGTTACGAACTGCAAAGCGCTCACCGGCACAACCCGCTGCAAACAGTTTTCCGCCTGTAGCGCCGTACAAACATGTGTTTCCAGCAATGGTTGCTTTATGGCTTTCAAAAGATGAGCCAAGTGGTGGACGAATAACTAACTTACCGCCTGCCATGCCTTTACCTACGTAATCGTTAGCATCGCCAACCAATGTCATTTCAAGACCACCGGCATTCCAAACACCAAACGATTGACCCGCCGTACCGTGTAATTCAATTGCTACTGGGTCTGCCGCCATACCTTGATTACCGTGTTTATCAGCAATATAACCCGAAAGCATCGCACCTACAGAGCGGTCAGTATTACAAATACGACTCACAAGCGAGATACCGCTTGACGTATCGATTGCCTCTTGGGCTTTAGCTAATAAACTTTCGTTTAACTTACCTAGGTAATGCGAACTGTTAGGCGCACTACAATAAAGCGTTTCGCCAGTTGGGTTGTTCGGCTGAGCAATAACAGACGATAAATCAATTTTCTTCTGCTTTGCAGTTTTGCCTTCAATTTCTTCTAATAAATCTAAACGGCCAATTAAGTCAGTTAAATTTGCAACGCCTAGGCTAGCCATAATTTCACGTGCTTCTTGCGCTATAAACTTAAAGTAGTTCATCGCCATTTCTGGTAAACCGTGATAATGCTTTTGACGAAGTGTTTCGTCTTGTGTTGCAACACCGGTCGCACAGTTATTTAAGTGACAAATACGTAAGTATTTACACCCAAGGGCAACCATTGGACCAGTACCAAAGCCAAAGCTTTCAGCACCTAAAATTGCCGCTTTAATAATATCTAAACCTGTTTTTAAGCCACCATCTGTTTGTAGGCGAATGCGATGACGAAGGCCATTTTCAACTAGTGCTTGCTGTGTTTCAGCAAGTCCAAGCTCCCATGGGCTACCTGCATATTTAACAGAAGTAAGTGGGCTTGCGCCTGTACCGCCGTCGTAGCCAGAAATAGTAATTAAATCGGCATATGCTTTAGCAACACCTGTTGCAATGGTTCCCACACCTGGCTCTGAAACAAGTTTTACAGAAATAAGTGCTTTAGGGTTTACTTGTTTTAAATCGAAAATTAGCTGTGCTAAATCTTCAATTGAGTAAATATCGTGATGCGGTGGTGGCGAAATTAACGTAACACCTGGTACCGAATAACGAAGTTTAGCAATATACGGCGTTACTTTTTCACCTGGTAATTGTCCACCTTCGCCTGGCTTTGCACCTTGCGCTACTTTAATTTGAATAACGTCAGCGCTGCGTAAGTAATGAGGCGTTACACCAAATCGACCTGAAGCGACTTGCTTAATACGCGAGTTTTTCTCTGTACCATAACGCAGTTTATCTTCACCGCCTTCACCCGAGTTTGAACAACCACCTAAGCGGTTCATTGCAATTGCTAGCGCTTCATGCGCTTCTGGTGATAACGCACCAATACTCATTGCTGCTGAGTCAAAACGCTTGTATAGGTTTTCTGCAGACTCTACTTCATCAATGCTTATACCTTGCTCAGGTAATTTAAGCGCTAACATATCGCGCAAAGTCGCAATTGGACGATTATTAACTAAATCAGCGTACGCACTGTAGTCTTTATAATCACCTGATCGAACCGCTTTTTGCAGGGTTTGAATAACATCTGGATTATAAGCATGATACTCACCACCGTGAACGTACTTAAATAAACCACCGTGGCTTAATAATTTACGCTTACTTAAAGCAAGTTTGTGCAAACTTTGCTGATCGTCATCAAAGTCGGTAAAGCATGCACCTTGTATACGACTTGCAACGCCTTTAAAGCACATTTCAATAATCGCATCAGATAATCCCACCGCTTCAAACAACATTGAACAACGATAAGACGCAACCGTACTTATGCCCATTTTAGACATAATTTTGTACAAGCCTTTATTAATGGCTTTACGATAAGCAAGGGTCACTTCGCAATACGACTTATCAATAATTTTGCTGTCGCTCATCGCAACTAACGATTCATACGCAAGGTATGGATAAATTGCCGTAGCACCAAAACCTAATAGCACAGCAAACTGGTGCGCATCTCGCACGCTGCCAGTTTCAATGATAATATTTGATTCACAGCGCAAGTTGTTATCAACTAAGCGTTTTTGTACCGCACCTACAGCCATAGCTGCTGGAATTGGTAAATTTATTTCATCAAAGTTACGGTCAGTTAAAATAAGCATGATACAGCCCGCAGCTGCTTTTTCTTGTGCTTGGTCACAAATACGCGTAACCGCGTTTTCTAAACCCTCTTCAACTGTATAGGTAATATCAATTTTACAGTAGCTGTAGTGCGCTTCATCAGCATTTAATAGCTGCTGCATGTCTGCGTACATTAAAATTGGTGTATCAAACTGTAGGCGCTTAGCGTGGCCCGTTGTTTCGTTAAATACGTTTTGCTCACTACCAATACAGGTTGCAAGCGACATTACATGGTTTTCACGTAGTGGATCGATAGGTGGATTTGTTACTTGCGCAAATTTTTGGCGGAAGTAATCATAAAGTGAACGATGCCCTTCACTAAGCACAGCAAATGGCGTGTCATCACCCATTGAGCCTGTCGCTTCTTGGCCGTTTTCACCCATTACACGAATAACGCTATCAAGCTCTTCGTTGGTATAACCAAACATTTTTTGATATTTAGCTAGCGTTTCGTCATCAAATGAGCGATTACCAGCGTCTTGCTCAGTAAGTTCTTCAAATGGAACTAAACGTTTAACGTTTTCTTCAAGCCATGACTTGTAAGGATGGCGAGATTTTAAATCTTGATCGATTTCATCCGAGTGCCAGATTTTGCCAAGTTTAGTATCAATAACTAATAATTCACCTGGACCAACACGGCCTTTTTCAACCACTTCATCGGCAGTGTAATCCCAAATACCCACTTCTGATGCAAGCGTAATAAAACCATCTTGTGTAATTACATAACGTGCTGGGCGAAGTCCATTACGGTCAAGGTTACACGCCGCAAAACGACCATCCGACATAACAATACCTGCCGGGCCATCCCATGGTTCCATATGCATAGAGTTAAAGTCGTAAAATGCACGTAAATCGTCGTCCATTGCACGGTTTTTCTGCCATGCAGGCGGCACGAGCATACGCATAGCGCGGAATAAATCCATGCCGCCAGCTAAAAATAGCTCAAGCATATTATCTAGGCTTGATGAATCAGAACCGGTTTCGTTTACAAACGGCGCTGCGCTTTGTAGATCAGGAATAAGCGGTGACGCAAATTTATAAGAACGTGCGCGTGCCCACTGGCGGTTACCTTCAATAGTATTAATTTCACCATTGTGTGCTAAATAGCGGAAAGGTTGAGCTAAAGGCCAACGCGGCTGAGTATTAGTAGAAAAGCGCTGATGGAAAACACAAATCGCACTCGTCATACGAATATCAGCTAAATCTAGGTAAAAATTAGGTAAATCCGCAGGCATCATTAAGCCTTTATAGATAGTTACCAAACCAGATAGACTTGCGATATAGAAAGCTTCATCATCAACAATGCGCTTTTCAGCGCGGCGGCGTGCTACATATAAGCGACGCTCTAAGTCTTTAGAACGCCAACCTTCTGGCGCGCTAACAAAAATTTGTTCAAAACCTGGTAATTGCTGTACAGCAATAGGACCCAACATAGATGGGTCGGTTGGTACAACACGCCAACCTAAAATATTTAGCGTTTCTTTTTCTAATTCTTCGCTAAGTATTTGTTTTGCAGCTTGTGCTAAAACAGGGTCTGAATTTAAAAATATCATACCCACTGCGTAGTTTTTGCCTAAGTGCCAATTATGTTCACTGGCAATTGCACGGAAAAAGCTATCTGGTTTTTGTAATAATAAACCACAGCCATCACCTGTTTTACCATCGGCAGATATACCGCCACGGTGCTGCATGCGATCAAGCCCCGTAATAGCAGTACGAATAAGCCTATGACTAGCTTGACCATTAACTTGGGCTATTAAGCCAAAGCCACAATTTTCTTTTTCTAACTTTGAGTCGTATAACATAGACCCCTCCCCTTGCTGCACTGTTAGCGTGGATGAACTGCTCGACGATTTGCTAACAGACGGACAAAACTAGCCTCTATCTTAAATAGAGTCAATAGCACTTTGAATACATATTCACATTCTTGAATATTTCTCACTTCATAGCAAGATTTCTTTTTATCATTATTTTTAACATTTAGCGTTATTTTAACCACTATTTTTTCATGACACTGGTGTCAAGTTTAACATATTGTAAAAAACAC
>NZ_JACJDN010000011.1:0-19683 GCF_014163565.1 Pseudoalteromonas sp. SR45-5
CCAGTTCTGCCAATAAAATCATACCCAAAGCGATAATTATTACCAGCTAGATTATGTAGATTAGATTGTAGAAAGAGCCTTTAAGTAAGGGATTAATAGCGCAAGTAACACCCATTTTAAGGTCAAAACCGATACATATTTCAAACAAAAATACGTTTTAAAATCGTTATCCTCCACACAAAAGTTAGTTATAAATAGCTTTTTTATAATTACCTAGCTCATAAAAACTAATGTTATTTGCTCAATTTAAGAGCTAAAACGTGACAATAAACACTCTAAATAATCAACTTTATACAACATATGGACAGACGATCACTGCGGCTTTTTAATAAAAATGACTCGAGATTTGAGTGCATCAAACTTTTGATCTCCTAATCCACCAGCAAAATACATAAAAAAAGCAGCTATAAATACGCATTAAATTAAATATATTGAGATCACTTATCCACAAATCCTAATTTTTAGCTCTAATAAATAGTAAATTGAGCTACCACACTCGAAAAAATCTAATGATCTATTAAATATTATCTGTTTATAAGCTTATTTTTAATTAATTTCGTTAGATCAGCCCAATTAGATCATTTAATAAAATTATTTTCGATCTAAATTTAAGGTTATCAACAACCTTTATATCCACATTATGATCACCTTGTGCTTTTTATGCCTAGATTTACAATTAAGTCTTTCACTAAATAGTAATATCAATAACTTAGCGATTATTAAACAACCTAAAAGGTGTGTTTAAACAGAGCTTTCCCCACTGTTATCAACAACTTGATCAGAAGATTACATTTAAAGATATTTTGTTAAGCCTTATAATATCAACAACTTAAGGAGGCGCTTTCAAATAAGAGTAAAATTAGCACAAAAATAGTTATACAAAAAAGTACTCTTAACTTTACTGTTACTCACACTCAGTTATCATAGGCAGCAATTAAAACCAATGTGATCACTAATATTCATGAGTTCAGTAAATCTTATTGTTGGCAGCCAAATGGGATCAGCCGAGTATGTTGCAGAGCAACTAAGCGACGCGCTTAATAGCCTTGGTATTACTACACAACTACATGATCAACCTGAATTTAGCGATATTGATCAGCAAAATACCATTTGGTTAATTTGCACATCTACTTATGGTGCAGGTGATTATCCTGAAAACTTTATTAGCTTTGTTGAAGATGTGACTCAAGCTAATGATTTATCAGAATTAAAATACTCAGTAATCGCTTTAGGTGATACCAGTTATGACACTTACAACCAAGCTGGACGTAATATAGATGCCTTATTATCTCAAAAAGGCGCTATAAAAGTAGCAGAACGCTTAGAGCTTAATATTCTCGATGAAGCACTACCAGAAGACACAGCATTAGCATGGTTAGACTCTTGGATAACCAAAACAGGCTTAAAATAGATAGATCAAGTAAAAAGTTATATATAAAGTTACCCACAATTTACTAATAATTTAATAGATTTTGTGGATAAAGATTGAATAAACTGCTTTTTAAAGCATGCTTATCCATGGGATAAGATCCAACTGATTCAGCCCTGTGCATAAGGTGCCTTTTTGATCAGAGCTTATTTGCTGGATGATCCGATCATATTAACACCTTTAGATCTGATCTAATTTCATGTTTTAAATGAAGATCTAAACCTTATCAACAGAAAAGCTGATCAGTAGTAGTAATAGTAATAAAAGATCTCTTTAAAAGATCCTTTATATTATTAGAGATCACATACTTAGATCTTGCTCTTTGTTTAATCATTTATCTTCTGCCAATTTCTAGGTAGAATACGCTCCCTTTTGAAGTTTACCGGTTTGATTTAAGTAGGATCCCATTAATGATTTTTCACGAAAATTTTGACGTTATCGTAGTAGGTGGTGGACATGCTGGCACTGAAGCCGCATTAGCAGCTGCCCGTATGGGGATGAATACCCTGCTACTGACTCACAATATGGATACCCTTGGTCAAATGTCTTGTAACCCAGCGATTGGTGGGATTGGCAAAGGTCATTTGGTAAAAGAAATTGATGCGCTTGGCGGTGCAATGGCACAGGCCATTGACAAAGGCGGGATCCAATTTCGCACACTAAACTCTTCAAAAGGACCTGCTGTTCGTGCAACTCGAGCACAAGCAGATCGCGCTTTGTACAAAGCAGCTATTCAAACAACATTACAAAATCAAGATAACCTTAAGATTTTTCAACAATCATGTGATGATCTTATTGTTGAAAACGATCGTGTTACTGGCGTAGTAACTCAAATGGGTTTACGTTTTAGTGCTCCAAGTGTTGTTTTAACCGTGGGTACTTTTTTAGGTGGCCAAATACACATTGGTTTAGAAAATTACAAAGGCGGTCGTGCTGGTGATCCACCATCAATTGCATTGGCTGAACGTTTACGCGAACACCCTTTTAGAGTGGATCGCTTAAAAACAGGTACTCCGCCACGTATTGATGCACGTACTGTTGATTTTACAAAAATGGAAGCACAGCCTGGTGATATGCCAACACCTGTATTTTCATTTATGGGTAAACAATCAGATCACCCACAACAAATACCGTGTTACATCACTTACACCAACGAAAAAACACATGATGTTATTCGTAAAAACCTACATCGCTCACCTATGTACTCAGGTGTTATTGAAGGTATTGGTCCACGCTACTGCCCATCAATTGAAGATAAAATTGTACGTTTTGCGGATAAAGATAAGCACCAAATATTTGTTGAACCTGAAGGCTTAACATCATACGAATTATATCCAAATGGTATTTCTACTAGTTTACCGTTTGATGTACAACTTGAGATTGTGCAATCTATTTCTGGTTTTGAAAATGCACATATTTGTCGACCAGGCTATGCAATAGAATATGACTACTTTGATCCACGCGACTTAAAACAGTCTTTAGAAACAAAATTTATTGAAGGCTTATTTTTCGCGGGTCAAATTAACGGCACTACCGGTTATGAAGAAGCGGGTGCACAAGGCTTAATTGCAGGTATGAATGCTGCGTTAAAAGTGCAAGGTAAAGATTCTTGGACACCACGTCGCGATGAAGCTTACGTGGGTGTATTAATCGACGACTTAGCAACACTGGGTACGAAAGAACCGTACCGCATGTTTACTAGCCGTGCCGAATACCGTTTACTACTTCGTGAAGATAATGCAGATATTCGCTTAACTGAAAAAGGCCGTGAGCTGGGTTTAGTTAATGACGAACGTTGGCAGGCATTTAACGAAAAAATGGAAGTAATTGAGAAAGAAAAACAACGCATTAAAGATACGTGGATTCATAAAGATCACGTTGTTGTTGATCAAGTAAATGCATTACTAAAAACACCATTAACTCGTGAAGCAAGTTTAGAAGAATTACTTCGTCGTCCAGAGATTCGTTATAACGATCTTATGGCTATTGACGGTTTAGGATCTGAATTTACAAACGTAGCAGCACTTGAACAAGTTGAGATCCATACTAAGTATGCAGGCTATATTGCGCGTCAACAAGATGAGATCAATAAGCAGCTTCGTCATGAGCAAACAATTTTACCAAAAGAGTTTGATTACAAAACTGTATCAGGTTTATCAAATGAGGTTGTTGCTAAGCTTATTGAGTCACGTCCAGACACTATTGGCCAAGCATCGCGTATTTCTGGTATCACCCCAGCGGCGATTTCGCTATTATTAGTGTATCTGAAGAAGCAAGGCTTATTACGCAAATCTGCGTAACGATAAGGGTACATAGTGTTACAGCAACAATTAACTACATTGTTAGCGCAAACTGATATTGCGCTAACGGAAAAACAACAGCAACAGCTAGTTCGTTACGTCGAGTTATTAGATAAGTGGAATAAAGCTTATAATTTAACTTCGGTACGCTTACCTGAAGAAATGATGATTAAGCATATTATGGATAGTTTAGTTGTTGCACCTCACTTACCCGGTCATCATTATATTGATGTTGGCACAGGGCCTGGCCTTCCAGGCATTGTATTAGCGATTGCATTACCTAACACACAATTTGTGTTACTAGATAGTCTAGGTAAACGCGTTCGCTTTTTAATGCATGTTAAACATGAGCTTGGCCTTGATAACGTAACACCTGTTCAGTCAAGAGTTGAAGAATATCAGCCAAGTGTTAAATTAGATGGCGTACTCAGTCGTGCATTTGCTTCATTACAAGATATGGTTGACTGGTGTTCGCACTTAATTGATCATTCGGGTAAATTTATAGCGCTTAAAGGTGTGTTCCCTAGTGAAGAGCTAGAGTCATTACCTACTGGCGTTAAGTTTGAGCAAAAAATTGCATTAGAAGTACCTAAGTTAGATGCACAACGACATTTAATTATTCTTTCTAAAGACTAGGGATCAGAGACACTGTGGCAAAAGTCATCGCATTAGCAAATCAAAAAGGTGGAGTGGGTAAAACTACAACCGCTGTTAACCTCGCTGCGTCTATGGCTGCAACGAAACGTAAAGTGCTGTTAATTGATCTCGATCCGCAAGGCAATGCGACTATGGGAAGTGGCGTAGATAAGTACGGCGACGTACCAACTATTTACGACTTACTCATTGAAGATAAACCTATAGAAGACGTTATTATCAAAGAAACGTCTGGCGAGTACCATATGATTGCTGCAAATGGTGATGTAACCGCTGCAGAAGTTAAACTTATGGAATTATTTGCCCGTGAAGTGCGCTTACGTAACGCACTTGAAAAAATTCAGGATCAGTACGAATTTATTTTTATCGACTGTCCACCCTCTTTAAATATGTTAACTGTTAACGCAATGGCCGCAGCTGATTCTATTTTAGTGCCAATGCAGTGTGAGTATTATGCACTTGAAGGGTTAACCGCATTAATGGATACGATTACGCAGCTTGCTAAGTTAGTAAACCCTAGCTTACAAATTGAAGGCATACTTCGTACTATGTACGATCCGCGTAACCGTTTAGCGAATGACGTATCAGAACAATTAAAACAACATTTTGGCGACAAAGTATACCGTACGGTGATCCCGCGTAATGTTCGTTTAGCAGAGGCACCTAGTTTTGGTACACCTGCTATGTATTATGACCGGGCATCAAGTGGCGCTAAAGCATATTTAGCACTCGCTGGTGAAATGTTACGTAGAAAAGAAAAAACAGCGTCCGTTGTCGCCTAACTTTGAGGTAAAAAAATAATATGTCTGCTAAAAAACGAGGTTTAGGCCGAGGACTCGATGCACTTTTAAGTTCGTCAAAGCCTACACCGAGCGCAAGCAAGGAACAAGACACATCAAACGTGACTGAAGCTGTAAAAAATGCGGCTGGGCCAAATAACAGTGAATTACAAAAACTCCCAATCGAGTTTTTACACTCTGGTAAATATCAACCTCGTAAAGACATGTCCGAAGAGGCACTAGAAGAGCTTGCTAGTTCTATTCGCTCACAAGGTATTATTCAACCTATAGTCGTGCGCCCTATTGCACAAAATAGTTTTGAAATTATCGCCGGTGAGCGTCGTTGGCGTGCAGCGCAAATAGCTAAGCTTGAAACAGTACCTTGTATTATTAAAGACGTACCAGATGAAGCTGCAGTTGCTATTGCGCTAATAGAAAATATTCAACGTGAAGACTTAAATGCCATGGAAGAAGCGGTTGCGTTAAATCGCTTACTCAATGAGTTTGAACTAACACATCAACAAGTAGCAGATGCGGTGGGTAAATCACGCACTACAGTAACTAACTTACTTCGTTTAAATAATTTAAACAGTGATGTAAAAATTCTGTTAGAACATGGCGACATTGAAATGGGGCACGCTCGTTGTTTATTAGCCCTGGAGGGAGAAGCACAATCAGATGCTGCTCGTTTAGCTGTTGCTAAAGCATTAACCGTTCGTGAAACCGAAAAGTTAGTTCGTTCAATTTTAGAACCCGTGCCAGCTAAAGAAATAGCTGAAAAAGATCCAGACGTTAAACAGTTAGAGCAACAACTCGCTGAAAACCTAGGTGCCAAAGTAGAAATAAATTACAACAAAAAAGGCAAAGGTAAGCTTGTTATTTCTTATACTAATTTGGACGAACTTGACGGCATTTTAAATCGCATTAATCAAGACAATACCCACCATTAGTTTTCTACATGTCTAAAAAGGGACATTTGTAGCTATTTCGTGTTACAAAGCGTCTACTCAAGTTGCAAAACTGGCAGGATTAAGTATAATTTCGCCAGTTTTCACACCCTAACAATTAGAACGCAATAAAGGTTAACTAAACGTGACTGATAAGTTAGCGAGTCCATATCGACTTGCCGTATTAAAGTTAATTTGCCTTCAGGGTGTTGTAGCATTAGTTGCTGCTGTAATTATTTGTTTTAGTTCGGGAGTCAATGCCGCGCTTTCATCACTCGCTGGTGGAGTTGTCGCAGTACTTCCGCACTTTGTATTTGGTCTTTATGCATTCAGACATATGGGTGCAAGTCGAGCAAATCAAGCGTATGCCTCGTTGAAACGCGGCAACGGATTAAAATTTATGCTAACAATTGTATTGTTTGCGCTAGTACTGAAGCATTTTCCGGTAATTTTATTACCCTTTTTTAGTACTTATATACTGGCGCTCTTTACTGGATTGTTTGCACCCGTTTTTTTTAAACATTAACTTTGGGATATAACATGGCAGCAGAAGAAGTTACTCTATCTGGCCATATCCAGCACCATTTGACCAATGCTAAGATGTGTTCGACCGATACAGGTCTCGCCTTCAATAAAGCATGTACGGATAGTGGTTTCTGGACATGGCATATAGATACCCTCGCATGGTCTATCGGTTTAGGTCTTATATTTTTATGGATCTTTCGTAGTGCCGCTAAAAAATCAACACTAGGTGTACCTGGAAAATTTCAATGTTTCATTGAAATGGTAGTAGAGTTTGTTGGTGACAACGTACGTGATACTTTCCATGGTAAAAGCAAGCTTATTGCACCATTAGCATTAACAATATTCGTTTGGATATTTTTAATGAACTTAATGGATTTAATTCCGGTTGACTTTTTACCTGCATTAGCTGGTTTTGTTGGTGAAACTGCGTTTGGTATGGATTCACACGATGTGTACATGAAAATTGTACCAACGACTGACATTAATATGACTGCAGCGCTAGCGCTGGGTGTATTTATTTTAATGATAGGCTACTCAATTAAAATAAAAGGCATTGGTGGTTTTATTAAAGAATTAACACTTCACCCGTTTAGTTCAAATAATACTGCACTACAAATCCTTTTAATCCCGTTTAACCTATTACTTGAACTGATTGCGCTGGTTTCTAAACCGTTTTCATTAGCGCTACGTCTGTTTGGTAACTTATATGCAGGTGAATTGATTTTCATCTTGATCGGCGCTATCGGATTTATGCAATTACCATTGCATTTTGTTTGGGCTGTATTCCACATCTTAGTAATTGTATTGCAAGCATTCGTATTTATGATGCTAACAATCGTATACCTAAGCATGGCTAGCTCAGATAATCACTAATTTTATATTTACAATTTTACTTTTACTTTTAACTTTACAATTGAAACTTTGGAGAAATAAATGGAAGCTTTAGAATTATTAAACGGCTTAAAATACATCGCAGTAGCTTTACTAATCGGTTTTGGTGCAATCGGCACTGCAATCGGTTTTGGTAACATGGGCGGTAAATTCCTTGAAGCATGTGCGCGTCAACCTGAGCTTGCACCTTCGCTACAAGTTAAGATGTTTATTCTTGCTGGTCTAATCGATGCTGTAGCAATGATTGGTGTTGGTATCGCTATGGTATTGTTGTTCGTACTTTAATTTTATTTTTTGAACAGCTTACTATTTAAGGAGGAGCGGTTGTGAATTTAAACGCCACTCTTATCGGTGAATTGATTGCGTTTACGGTGTTCGTATTATTTTGTATGAAATACGTATGGCCACCACTAAACGGTGCAATTGAAGCTCGCCAGAAAAAAATCGAAGATGGTTTAGCTGCCTCTGATAGAGCCGAAAAAGACTTAGAACTTGCGCAAAAGAAAGCTGCTGAACAGCTTAAAGATGCAAAAGCTCAAGCGGCTGATATCATTGATCAAGCTAAAAAGCGTGCAGTGCTAATTGTTGACGAAGAAACACTTCGTGGTCAGCAAGAGCGTGAAAGTATCATTGCTCAAGGGCACTCTGAAGTTGAGTCTGAACGTAATCGCATAACAGAAGAGCTACGTAAGCAAGTAGCAACTCTGGCAGTGATTGGTGCAGAACGTATTTTAGAGCGTGAAATTAATCAAGCCGCACATAGTGACATCGTTGAAAAACTTGTCGCTGAGCTGTAATTAGGAGGGTATGAGCATGTCTAATTTGACTACTATCGCTCGCCCATACGCTAAAGCGGCTTTTGAACTTGCCGTTGAGAAAGGCACTCTAGAAAGCTGGAATGATATGTTGTTCTTTGCAGGCCACGTCGCCAGCAATGAACAAGCATCATCTGCTTTAGCAGGTATGCCTACAGCTACTGCACAAGCTGAATTATTTATTCAACTTTGTGCTGAGCAGCTCAACGAACAAGGTCAGAACCTAGTTAAGGTGATGGCTGAAAATGGACGTTTGACAGCTCTACCTGACGTTGCTGAGTTATTTGCTGAATTTAAAGCAGAATACGATAAAGAAATCGAAGTAGATGTGATTTCTGCAACTCCTCTTGTTGCTGCGCAACAAGAGTCATTGGTAGCGGCACTTGAAAAACGTTTCGCACGCAAAGTTAAGCTGAATTGTAGTGAAGACGCGTCAGTGGTTGGTGGACTTATTATTAGGTCTGGCGACACTGTAATCGACGGTACTATTCGCGGTAAATTAAGCCGCTTAGCTACAACACTACAATCGTAATTGGGAAAAAGAGCATGCAACTTAATTCCACTGAAATTTCAGATCTGATCAAACAACGTATTGAGAAGTTCGAAGTTGTAAGTGAAGCTCGTAACGAAGGTACTATTGTATCTGTTACTGACGGTATCATCCGCATCCACGGTCTTGCTGACTGTATGCAAGGTGAAATGATTGAGCTTCCTGGCAGCCGTTATGCTATCGCACTAAACCTTGAGCGCGACTCAATTGGTGCAGTAGTAATGGGTCCGTACGCTGACCTTACTGAAGGCGTAAAAGTATATACAACTGGTCGTATTTTAGAAGTTCCTGTTGGTCCTGGTCTACTTGGTCGTGTTGTAAACACACTAGGTGCTCCAATCGATGGTAAAGGCGCTTTAGATAACGACGGGTTTGAACCTGTAGAAAAAATTGCACCAGGTGTAATCGAGCGTAAATCAGTAGATGAGCCAGTTCAAACTGGTTATAAATCTATCGATGCGATGATTCCAGTTGGTCGTGGTCAACGTGAACTTATCATAGGTGACCGTCAAACAGGTAAAACTGCACTAGCAATCGATGCAATCATCAATCAAAAAGACACAGGCGTTAAGTGTGTGTACGTTGCGATTGGTCAAAAAGCATCTACTATTGCAAACGTAGTTCGTAAATTAGAAGAGCATGGTGCACTAGCAAATACTATCGTAGTTGTTGCATCTGCTTCTGAATCTGCGGCACTTCAGTACTTAGCACCGTTCGCGGGCTGTACTATGGGTGAATACTTCCGTGACCGTGGTGAAAACGCATTAATCGTATATGATGATTTGTCTAAGCAAGCAGTTGCTTACCGTCAAATTTCATTACTACTTAAGCGTCCACCAGGCCGTGAAGCATACCCAGGTGACGTATTCTACCTTCACTCTCGTCTTTTAGAGCGTGCATCGCGTGTAAACGCAGATTACGTTGAAAAGTTCACTAATGGTGAAGTGAAAGGTAAAACTGGTTCATTGACGGCATTGCCAATCATTGAAACTCAAGGCGGCGACGTTTCTGCGTTCGTACCGACTAACGTTATCTCTATCACCGATGGTCAGATCTTCTTAGAAACTGACTTATTCAACTCAGGTATCCGTCCGGCAGTAAATGCTGGTATCTCGGTATCGCGTGTTGGTGGTGCTGCACAAACTAAAATCGTTAAGAAACTAGGTGGCGGTATTCGTCTAGCCCTAGCTCAGTACCGTGAATTAGCTGCGTTCTCGCAGTTCGCGTCTGACCTTGATGATGCAACTCGTGCTCAACTTGAGCATGGTGAGCGTGTAACAGAGCTAATGAAGCAGAAACAGTACGCGCCAATGTCTGTTGCTGAAATGTCTTTGTCGTTATTTGCTGCTGAAAAAGGCTTCCTTCAAGACATCGAAATCGCGAAAATCGGTGACTTTGAAGCAGCTTTACTTTCTTATGCAACTAGCACATACGCAGAGCTTGTGGCTCAAATCAATGAAACTGGTAACTTGAATGCCGAGATCGAAGCGCAGCTTAAAGAACTTCTTACGAAGTTCAAGTCTACGCAAACTTGGTAATTTAGTTATTAATGGTGCGCTTTAGGAAACTAAAGCACACCTTGATTCGGAGAGAGAGTCATGGCCAGCGGAAAAGAGATTAAAAGCAAGATCGGGAGTATTAAAAATACTCAAAAGATCACTAGCGCAATGGAAATGGTTGCTGCGTCTAAAATGAAAAGGGCGCAAGAACGCGTTGCTTCAAGCCGTCCATACGCTAATAAATTACGTGAAGTAATTGGTCGTGTTGCTCAAGCAAATCTTGATTTTACTCACCCGTTCTTAAAAGAACGTGAAGTGAAACGAGTTGGTTATATTGTTATCTCTACAGACCGTGGTCTGTGTGGCGGTTTGAACTCAAACGAGTTTAAGAAAGTTGCACTTGATGTTAAAGCGTGGAAAGAGAAAGGTGTTGATGCTGAATTTGCTACTTTAGGTAGTAAGGCAGCAGGCTTCTTTCAACGTTTTGGTGGTCAACTACTCGCTAAAAAAGCGGGCCTAGGAGATAAACCTTCAGTACAAGACGTTATTGGTCCTGTAAAAATTATGCTTGATGCATTTTCTGAAGGCAAAATAGACCGTTTATTCTTGGTATATAACAAATTCGTTAATACCATGAAGCAAGAGCCAATTATAGATCAGTTACTCCCTTTGCCAAAAGCTGAAGAAGAAGTATCTGCTCACACATGGGATTACTTATACGAGCCAAACCCAGAGGCTATTTTAGAGTCTTTGTTAGTACGCTTTATTGAGTCTCAAGCATACCAAGGTGTGGTAGAAAATGCTGCCTCAGAACAGGCTGCTCGTATGGTTGCAATGAAAGCTGCAACTGATAACGCAGGTGACCTTATGGACGAGCTACAGCTTGTTTATAACAAGGCTCGCCAAGCAGCAATCACACAAGAAATTAGTGAGATTTGTTCTGGCTCAGCAGCAGTTTAATGCTTCGGGTAAAGATTAACGAGAGGAATAGACATGAGTTTAGGTAAGGTCGTCCAAATTATCGGCGCCGTTGTGGATATTGAATTTCCACAAGATAGCGTGCCAGCGGTATACCACGCACTAAGAGTAACAGATGGCGATTTAGCTGGTTTGACTTTAGAAGTTCAACAACAGCTAGGTGGCGGTGTAGTGCGTACTATCGCTATGGGTACTACTGATGGTTTACGTCGTAGTGCTTTAGTTATGAATACAGGTGAATCGATTCAAGTTCCAGTTGGTAAAGCAACACTTGGTCGTATCATGAACGTACTTGGTGAGCCAATCGATGAAGCGGGTCCAATCGGCGAAGAAGACCGTATGTCTATTCACCGTGCAGCGCCTTCATACGAAGAGCAATCAAGTTCAGTTGAGCTTTTAGAAACTGGTATCAAGGTTATCGACCTTGTATGTCCGTTTGCTAAAGGTGGTAAAGTCGGTTTATTCGGTGGTGCCGGTGTTGGTAAAACTGTAAACATGATGGAACTTATCCGTAACATCGCAATCGAGCACAGCGGCTACTCAGTATTCGCAGGTGTTGGTGAGCGTACACGTGAGGGTAACGATTTCTACCATGAGATGAACGATTCAAACGTACTTGATAAAGTATCGCTTGTATACGGTCAGATGAACGAGCCTCCAGGTAACCGTTTACGCGTAGCGTTAACAGGTCTTACTATGGCTGAAAAGTTCCGTGATGAAGGTCGCGATGTACTTTTCTTCGTAGATAATATCTACCGTTATACACTTGCTGGTACAGAAGTATCTGCACTTCTTGGTCGTATGCCGTCAGCGGTAGGTTACCAGCCTACACTTGCTGAAGAAATGGGTGTGCTTCAAGAGCGTATCGCTTCAACTAAGACTGGTTCAATTACATCAATCCAAGCGGTATACGTACCTGCGGATGATTTAACGGATCCATCTCCAGCAACTACCTTTGCTCACTTAGACGCAACAGTAGTACTTTCACGTGATATCGCATCACTTGGTATCTACCCAGCGGTAGATCCACTTGATTCATCTTCGCGTCAACTTGACCCACAAGTAATTGGTCAAGAGCACTACGATACAGCACGTGGCGTTCAAACAGTTCTTCAGCGTTACAAAGAACTTAAAGACATCATTGCAATCCTAGGTATGGACGAGCTTTCTGACGAAGATAAGCAACTTGTATCTCGTGCACGTAAAATCCAACGTTTCCTATCTCAGCCATTCTTCGTGGCAGAGGTGTTTACAGGCGCGTCAGGTAAATACGTATCACTGAAAGATACAATTGCTGGCTTCAAAGGCATTTTAAACGGCGAGTTTGATGAGCTTCCAGAGCAAGCGTTTTACATGGTTGGCTCTATCGAAGAAGCTCAAGAAAAAGCCAAAGGCATGTAACTAGGAGGGTAGTATGACAGCTATGACTGTACATCTTGACGTAGTAAGCGCAGAGCAGAGCTTGTTCTCTGGTCTTGTTGAATCGATTCAAGTATCTGGTAGTGAAGGCGAGCTGGGTGTAAACCTAGGTCATGCTCCACTACTAACTGCCCTTAAACCTGGTATGGTACGTTTAGTTAAGCAATATGGTCACGAAGATGTGTTATATGTTGCTGGCGGTACATTAGAAGTTCAACCAAATCACATCACGATTCTTGCAGATACTGCGGTTCGTGGTGAAGATTTAGATGAAGATTCTGTACAAAAAGCTAAACGTGAAGCTGAAGAACATATGGCGAATTCGTCAGCTGTTGAGTTTGATTATCAACAAGCGGCTACGCGACTGGCAGAAGCAGTTGCTCAGTTACGCGTAATTCAGCAATTACGTCACAAGTAAGCCTATCCGGTTTTGAAAAGCCCACTTTATGTGGGCTTTTTTGTGTCTGTAATTTAAACATGGTGTATCGCTTATTTATAATTGTTAAATAACAGGTCTATCAGACTATTATCTGTGCTTTATCACTTATATCCTTCACCAATCCTCGCTACAATAACGTCATCCAATTAAGTGTGTTTTTCAGTCAAGATTCAGTACGAATAAACTAACCTACTGAGTATCTGCACAAGAAGTGATTTACGTAATCTTCTGCACAAACATAATACTTATTTAGCTAAAACAACGGAAAAAGGAAATTGTTTTAATGGCTCTAACAACTGTTATTCTTGCTGCGGGTAAAGGTACTCGTATGCGCTCTGCTCTACCTAAAGTTTTGCACAATGTTGCAGGTAAACCAATGGTACAGCACGTTATTGATAATGCGATGGCATTAGGTGCAACGACTACAAACTTAGTTTACGGACACGGCGGCGATCTATTACAACAACAACTTGCCGATAACGATGTAAACTGGGTACTTCAAGCAGAACAACTCGGTACTGGCCACGCAGTAGCGCAAGCCAACTCTCATATTAACGATGAAGACACAGTATTAATTTTATACGGCGATGTACCGCTAACAAAACAATCAACTCTAGAGCGTTTATTAGCTGCAACACCTAAAAATGGTTTAGCGGTATTAACGGTAAATTTGGTAAACCCAAATGGCTATGGTCGCATGCTTCGTGTTGGTGGTAAGTTAGTCGGTATTGTTGAGCAAAAAGATGCAAGCTCAGAGCAGTTACTTATTAACGAAGTAAATACAGGCATTATGGCTGTTAACGGTAAGCTATTAAAAACATGGTTAGGTAACTTATCTAACAATAATGCACAAGGCGAGTACTACTTAACAGATATCGTTGCAATGGCTCACAGTGAAGGCGTAGAGATCACTTCAGCGCAACCAGATCATGCAATGGAAGTTGAAGGCGCAAATAACCGCGTACAACTTGCAGGCTTAGAGCGCGCTTACCAAGCATGGCAAGCAGAAGAGTTAATGTTAAATGGCGCTACCCTGGCCGACCCTGCCCGTATAGATGTGCGTGGCAATGTTAAAACAGGCGAAGACGTATTAGTTGATATAAACGTTATCTTTGAAGGTAATGTGACCCTTGGTAACAATGTACAAATTGGCCCTAACTGTGTACTTAAAAACTGTACCATAGGCGATAACGTGGTAATAAAGGCTAATACCCTAATTGAAGATGCAAGCGTAGCTGCTAAATGTACGCTGGGCCCTTATGCTCGCCTTCGCCCTGGCGCTGTTATGGAAGAAGACTCACACATTGGTAACTTTGTTGAGATGAAAAAAACCCGTTTAGGCAAAGGCTCAAAAGCCAACCACTTAAGTTATTTAGGTGATGCTGAAATTGGCGAAAAAGTGAATATTGGCGCTGGTACTATTACCTGCAACTACGATGGTGTTAATAAATCAAAAACTATTATTGGCGATAATGCTTTTATTGGCTCTAATTCATCACTCGTTGCCCCAGTAAATATAGGCGCAACTGCAACAATTGGTGCAGGCTCTGTGATCACCAGTACCGTTGAAGATGACCAATTAGCAATAGCACGCTCTAAACAGCGTAATTTAACGGGTTGGAAACGCCCAGTTAAAAAATAACAATTAGAGGCTACTTAGGTAGCCTTTTTTATTTTAGTTGAAGTTTAAATTGCTCTTTATAGCGTCTAGATAGGTTTAGTACTTTACCTGTAATTAATTTTATTTCACTGTCGCCACTGGATAGTGGTGTAATAGACTCCACTTTATCGAGTTTTACGCCATGGCTGCGGTGAATTCTACAAAACCCCTGCACTTCAAGTTGTTTACTTAATGCTGTAAGCGTTGCCCTTAACGGATATATACGTGAGCCTATATGTAGGTTTACATAATTACCCGACGATTCAAGCCAATCAACATCCTCTATTTTTATAATGAATTCTTTTCCGAGCTTTTTAACTAATAGGCGGTTTATGGTCGATGTTGTTTGCTGCTCACTTTCTTCAATTGAAGAGGCTTCACCTAGTAACTGCTGCACCACATATTGATATACTTTGATAAGTACGATGAAAAACACAAAGCTTATAGCGTCTTTCTGGTATTCATAAATAAGCTCAAACCAGCTAAGTCCAAAGTTGTAAGACCCATCATTCAACAAATATATGAATTTACGAACCCCTACCATAATACCAACGTGTAACACGCTAAATATAATAGAGGCAGCAAAGTACATACCTAATGAGGCCGTAATATTTTGCCAATTAAAAGATAAGTGTCTTAAAAACCAAATTAAAATAGGGAATATAAGCAAAGTACTCAAGGCACTTGAATACTCCCAAACAAATGGCTCCCACATTAAAAAAGTTAAAGCTCCTTCTCTTTGGGCTTCCATTATTTGGGTTGTAGCGTTTACTGTATTATTAATTAATACGTAAGCACACAGTAATACTGATGCGTAAATGCTTTGAAAACGTTGAAAGTGCTGTAGGTTCATAAATATATGCTTATTGCTGACGTGGCACGCTTATCCCTGTATACCACCTTTTATCACTATTGCTTGTAATATAAGCACTTATAGATAGTTTTAGCGAGAGCTTTAGGTATGAATAACGCATAACATACATAAAGTAGTAAAAGCATGAGCACTCAAGTACAACAACCTTCATTAGTTAATTCGCGTAAATATTATCTTGATTGGCTTAGGATAATCGCATTTGCGTCGCTAATTTTTTATCACATTGGCATGTTGTATAGTGAAAACTGGGGATTTCATTTTAAAAGTAATTATACATCACAGTATGTTGAATATTTAATGTTGGTGTTTTCACCTTGGCGCATGTTGCTCATTTGGTTTATATCGGGCGTAGCACTGCGTTTTATGATTGATAAAGTACGCAGCTTTAAGTCTTGGTTACATTTCACCTTATACCGCTCTATTTTTTTACTGTTACCCTTGCTGGTGGGGTTATGGTTAATAGTGCCTTTACAGCTGTTTGCAGAAATGTCACAGCAAGGTGTTATTGATATTAGCTATTGGCAATTTTATTTAGCTTTTATAGAGACTAACAATACGATTTTTATTAATTATCAGTCTGGAGTGTGGCCGAATGTGGATGTAAATCACTTATGGTATTTGCGCTCGTTGTGGCAATTTATGCTGATCATTATTGTTTTAACTCTTTTTGCACGCTTGCCTTTTATTACGCCTTTAAAAACCTTTGTTAAAGGGGATATGTCATTTGGGCTTTTAATTACCTTGCTCACTATTGCCGTACTATTTACAAGCCATTACTTAACTGGCGATTCAATTAGAGAGACTAACGGCTTAATACTGCTACTCACAGGATACATACTTGCCAAAAACACTTACTTTTGGAACTGCTTAAATAAAAAATTAGTATTACTAGCTTTGAGTTTTGCGGTTTTGTTTGTACTTATAATATTAAGTTATCAGAAGGTGTTTACTCTTCCTCATTTTATTTTAAGCGCTAGCTACAATATTCAACGTGTTGTAGGTGTATTTTTTGTACTTGCGCTCGCTCACCGATTCTTAAATTTTAATACTTACTATTTAAAACAGCTCAATGTATGGGTGTTTCCCTTTTATTTATTGCATCAAAGCATTTTGATTATTTTGTGTTTTTTACTACAGCCTTTAAGTTTAGGGCCTGGTGCTGAACCATTCATCATTATTACAGGGACTTGGTCTTTTTGCGGTGTTATTACATGGGGTATTACACGTATTGATGTACTTAGACCTTTGCTAGGGGTTGCAATTAAACGAGATTATTCCCCGACTGTAAAAATACTTGGCTATACGGCTGCTTTAATTTTAATAACTCCGCTAGCGTATAAGCTAATTACTTAGGCTAAGGGGCTGTATTAAAATTGCCATAATCTTGTCATGCCTGTGTGTTGATATTTAGCAAATACAATACTAAGGAAAATCACATGTTTAAAAAATCAATTATTACGCTGTCACTTATATCTGTTCTTACTGGTTGCTCACTTGATGGTGACGATGGCCAAAACGGCTCTCAAGGATTACAGGGAGAACAAGGCGCAAATGGCATTAATGGGATAAATGGTGTAAATGCTAATTCAGTATTAAATATTAGCCTCGTAGGAAGAGGAGTATTAAATGCACAAAGTCCAGAAGGTGCCGCTGAAATAGTTGCTTACCAAGCATCTAAAAAATGGATTTACGCTATTAACAGTTCAGGCGATGACGCTGTTATTAATATTTTACCCGCCGACACCTTTGATACTGCCGCACTCGTTAAAGATAACGAAGGGGTTATCAGCGCCACAAATTTAACGTCCGTTATTACGTTGTCTTTAAACGAGCATACCCAAGGCGATGCAAACAGCATTGCTATTGATGAAAATAATAATTTACTAGCGGTCGCAATGGCTGCTAAAAGCACGGGTGATGCAGGTCAAATTGCTTTTTACGATATAAGCGGCGACTCACCTGTATTTATTAAAAATGTTACAGTCGGATTTTTACCAGACATGGTGACGTTCACCCATGATGGCGCAAAGGCAGTGGTTGCTAACGAAGGTGAACCAAGTGGCGACTACAGCGTAGATCCTGAAGGTTCTATTAGTATTATCGATATAACAAATAATGTAATAGCCGATACAGCAATAAATATTGATTTTAAAGCCTATAACAACAAACAAACGGAACTAGAAGGGCAAGGGGTCGTTTTTGCAAACCCAAATGGTCGTACTATTAACGGTAATCTGATAAATACCACAGTAGCTATGGATTTAGAGCCCGAGTACGTTAGCATTTCTAAAGATAACAAATATGCTTATGTATCTATTCAAGAAAACAATGCACTTGCAATAGTTAACCTACAAGACAACAGCCTTGAGCTAAAGGGCTTAGGCTTTAAAGATTGGTCAAGCTTACAACTTGATGCCTCAGATAAAGATGGCGGCGTTAATTTTAAATCATACCCAGGGCTCTATGGTATGTACCAGCCCGATACTATCTCAAGCTTTAGTTGGAAAGGCGCTAACTTTATAGTTACTGCCAACGAAGGTGACGCAAGAGAATACTTTTTTGATACAACGGATGAAGCAGACTGTATAGCAAAGGGCGGACTTGATTACGATAAAGACGACGGCTGCTTAGCTTATATAGATGAGAGCCGCGTTGAAGACTTAACGCTTGCAGCTAATTTTGATTACTTAAATAACGACGATAACGATATTGGTCGCTTAAAAGTAACAACAATAAAAGGCGATACTAATAATGATGGTCAATACGAATCGCTTTATGCTTATGGTGCACGTTCGTTTACCATTTGGGACAGCAATGGGCTGGTGGTGTTTGATTCAGGCGATGATATAGGTCGAATTACTGCATCGGTTCATGGTGAAGCATTTAACAACAATGAAGATGAAAACAAAGGTGACTCACGCTCAGATGATAAAGGCGCAGAGCCAGAAGCGCTGACTATTGGTAAAATTGACGATCGTACATTTGCTTTTATAGGGCTTGAGCGTATGGGTGGGATTATGGTTTATGATATTACCAATCCATATAATGTGCAGTTTGAAGACTACTTCTATAATAGAGGCTTAATTAAAGACGCTAATATTACAGGCGATTTAGCGCCTGAAGGAATGGTATTCGTTCCAGCTGAGCAAAGTGCTACAGGAAACCCACTCTTAATCGTTGGAAATGAAATATCAGGCTCTATTGCCGTATGGGAAATAGCATCTAAATAAACCTTTAATTTAAAATAAAGCTGTGTGTTGTTTGTTTAACATACAGCTTAGTTTAAACCTTACTAATACCTCATCAATAGATACTTATATTGTGCGTGTTTTTTAAACTAAAAGTATCCTGTAGCCCTTTATTTGTATAGCTTTCATACTAAATTCATTTAATTGTCAAAAAGCTGAAATAAAACATTGACCCCCGCTCGAATCTCCCTATAATGCGACCCCACTGAGACGGGAAACAGCAACGCATAGCGAGGCACGAACAACTCAGGGTGTTAAGTAAAACTTAGAGTGAATCTTTTTAGAAAGTTTAAATTTAAGTGTTGACAAAAAAATAGGAAAGCGTAATATGCGCAGCCCTAGCGAGATAAAGTTCAACTTTATAATCGCAACGTTCTTTAACAATATAAAGCAATCATCTGTGTGGGCACTCGTACAGATTGAGTTCTAACAGCCAAGCTACTTAGGTAGCGAGGCAAACAAATTAGAGTCTCAATTGAAAACTGAGTGACCAACAGAATAGTTATTTCGGTAATTATTCGGCACAGTCAATTCAATATCGAAAGATATTAAAAAATTCAGAATTCATTGAGCTGTCGAAAGACATAAAACTTTTTAATTGAAGAGTTTGATCATGGCTCAGATTGAACGCTGGCGGCAGGCCTAACACATGCAAGTCGAGCGGTAACAGAAAGTA
>NZ_JACJDN010000120.1:0-8222 GCF_014163565.1 Pseudoalteromonas sp. SR45-5
GTGACATAAAAAAGCCCTGCAAAGTGCAGGGCTTAAGTTATACAAACATAAAATTAACCAATATTTTTAGCCAATTTTTTTGTACTTAATACGTTTAGGTTGAGTTGCCTCAGCGCCTAGGGTCTTTTTAAGCCACTCTTCATATTCAGTGTAGTTACCATCAAAGAAGTTAATTTGACCTTCATCACGGTAATCTAAAATATGTGTAGCGATACGGTCAAGGAACCAACGGTCATGCGAGATACACATTACACAACCTGGGAACTCTAAAATAGCGTTCTCCAGTGCTCGTAGTGTTTCAACGTCCAAGTCATTGGTTGGCTCATCGAGTAGTAACACATTGCCGCCAGCTTTTAATAACTTAGCAAGGTGTAAACGGTTACGCTCACCACCTGATAGGTCTTTAACAAACTTTTGCTGATCGTTACCTTTAAAGTTAAAGCGACTTACATATGCTCGGCTTGGGAACTCAAAGTTACCAATTTTCAGTACGTCTTGTCCGTCTGATATTTCTTGGAAAACAGTTTTGCTTTCGTCCATACCGTCGCGGAACTGATCAACAGTAGCTAGGTGTACTGTTTCGCCAACGCTGATGTTACCGCTGTCTTGCGTTTGCTCACCGCTTATCATTTTAAACAGCGTTGATTTACCTGCGCCATTCGCGCCAATAATGCCCACAATGGCACCTTTTGGCATGCTAAAGCTTAAGTCATCAATTAAAACGCGATCGCCAAAACTCTTACGAAGATTAGTTACTTCAAGTACTTGGTCACCTAAACGTGGGCCAGGTGGAATAAACATCTCGTTAGTTTCGTTACGTTTTTGGTAATCAGACTGCTGCATTTCAGTAAACTGAGCCATACGTGCTTTTGACTTAGCTTGACGACCTTTAGGGTTTGAACGAACCCATTCAAGTTCTTGCGCAATTGATTTTTGACGTGCTTTTTCAGATTTTTGTTCTTGCTGTAAGCGCGCATCTTTTTGTTCAAGCCAAGAAGAGTAGTTACCTTCCCATGGAATACCTTCACCACGGTCAAGCTCCAATATCCAACCAGCTACATTATCAAGGAAGTAACGGTCATGCGTTACTGCCACAACAGTGCCTTCGTAATCGTGCAAGAAGCGCTCTAACCATGCAACCGACTCAGCATCCAAGTGGTTAGTAGGCTCATCAAGAATAAGCATGTCTGGTTTTTCAAGTAATAATCGACATATAGCAACACGGCGACGCTCACCACCTGAAAGGTGCTCAATTTTAGCATCCCACTCTGGCAGGCGAAGTGCATCAGCTGCGCGTTCTAAAACGTTGTCGATGTTATGACCATCGTGCGCCTGAATAACAGCTTCAAGCTCGCCTTGCTCTTTTGCAAGTGCGTCAAAGTCAGCGTCTTCCATGGCGTATTCGTTATACACTTCGTCAAGACGTTTAAGTGCATGTTTAACTTCGCCAACAGCTTCTTCAACAGTTTCACGTACTGTTTTACTTTCGTCTAAAACAGGTTCTTGCGGTAAATAACCAATTTTAGTACCAGGCTGAGGATGTGCATCACCTTCAAAATCTTGGTCAACACCGGCCATAATACGCAGTAACGTAGATTTACCAGAACCGTTTAAACCAAGCACACCAATTTTAGCGCCAGGAAAAAAGTGCAACGAAATATCTTTTAAGATAGTGCGCTTAGGTGGCACAACCTTAGATACTCGACTCATCGAGAATATAAATTTATCAGGTAAAACCATGGAGGAAAGCCTTCAAATAATAATAAAAATTTCAATGTTGTATTGTAGTGGCTGACGGGTGAAACAGTCAACGAATGGCGGGTTTTAAAGCACCAAAGGATGCTTGTAAGTAAAGTATAAAATCATGAATAAATTTCATTTGGACATCTATACATCTAGAGGTTGATATTTTTTACTTTCAGTTCATAATTAAGCCTCGGTTTTTATGAGCAGGAGTAAAGTATGCCAATTACAGTGAAAGACGAGTTGCCGGCAATTGCACGTTTACGTCAAGAAAACGTATTTGTAATGCCAAAAAGTCGTGCAAAAACGCAAGAAATACGCCCAATGCGTTTGGCTATTTTAAACTTGATGCCTAATAAAGTAGAAACCGAAGTTCAGTTTATTCGCTTACTTGCCAATTCGCCTTTGCAAGTAAACGTAGAACTACTGCGCCTCGACACTCACCGCAGTAGCAGCAACTCAGAAGAGCACCTTGATACCTTTTACCGTTACTTTTCTGAGGTTAAAGACAACAATTACGATGCATTAATAGTAACCGGTGCGCCACTTGCGCATTTAGAATACGACGATGTAGCGTATTGGGATGAGCTAAAAGTCATTATTGATTGGGCTGAGCAACACGTTACCTCTACGTTATTTTCGTGTTGGGCAGCGCATGCAGCGTTATATCATCGTTACAATTTAAAGCGTGATTTAAAAGACGATAAACTGTGTGGCGTATTTACTCACCAGTGTTATTTTGATCACGGTGCACTGACTCGCGGATTCGACGATACCTTTTTGGTACCGCACTCACGCTACGGCCATATTGATATAAATAAAATAAACGCCTGTGAAGAACTCGTTGTACTGGCAGGTTCTGAGCGAGTAGGGGCTTACTTACTTAAAAATAAATCGGGTAGCCAAGTGTTTATAACCGGCCACCCAGAGTACGACGCCGACTCGCTAAAAGCAGAATACGAGCGCGATTGTAAAAAAAGCCCTAATGCACCAAAGCCCGAAAATTACTTTCCGGATGACGATGCAACCAAACAACCTTCAAAAACGTGGCAAAGCCATGCTTTTTTACTTTTTTCGAACTGGTTAAATTACTACGTGTACCAAACCACACCGTATGATATTAATTTAGTTAGCCAAGACGTGAGGACTAACAACTATGCCGAATAACGCGCCTACAAATAATAAGCAAGCCGAAATAAGTGCCGCATTAAAAGAACGTATTTTAATTTTAGATGGCGCTATGGGCACCATGATCCAAGATCATAAGCTAGAAGAAGAAGACTATCGCGGAGAGCGTTTTAAAGACTGGCATGTATTAATTAAAGGCAATAACGATTTATTAAGCCTAACCAAGCCCGACTTAATCACTGATATTCATCGTGGTTTTTTATCAGCGGGCGCCGATATTATTGAAACCAACACGTTTAACTCGACCACTATTTCGATGGAAGATTACGACATGGCAAACCTAAGCCGTGAAATAAACCTAGAGTCGGCTAAATTAGCACGCGCAATTTGCGATGAATTTACAGTTAAAACGCCAGAAAAACCGCGCTATGTAGCCGGTGTTTTAGGGCCGACATCTAAAACGTGTTCAATTTCGCCAGACGTAAACGATCCGGGTTACCGAAACGTTACTTTTGATAAGCTAGTTACTGCGTATGTAGAGTCTACCCTTGCATTAATGGAAGGCGGCGCCGATTTAATACTAATCGAAACTATATTCGACACGCTTAATGCAAAAGCTGCCTCGTTTGGTGTAGAAGAAGCCTTTGAGCAAGCAGGGCGCACATTACCAGTTATGATCTCGGGCACTATTACCGACGCTTCTGGTCGTACGCTTTCTGGGCAAACAACCGAAGCATTTTATAACTCTATTCGCCATATTAAGCCTATTTCGATTGGTTTAAACTGCGCGCTTGGCCCTGATTTACTGCGCCAATATGTAGAAGAGCTTTCGCGCGTGTGCGAAACCTTTACATCGGTACACCCTAATGCGGGCTTGCCTAATGAGTTTGGTGAATACGACTTAGAAGCGCCTGAAATGGCAGCCGAAATTATCGATTGGGGTAAATCGGGCTTTATTAATATAGTAGGTGGATGTTGTGGCACCACGCCTGCGCATATTCGTGCTTTTGCAAAAGGTCTAGCGGGCGTTAAACCACGCCAATTGCCAGAGCTTGAAGTACGCATGCGTTTATCAGGCCTTGAAGCCTGTAACTTAAATTAAGGAGCCAACATGACCCAACAAATAGCAGTATTTACTAATGTCGGCGAACGTACCAATGTAACCGGTTCTGCCATGTTTAAACGTTTAATCATGGAAGAAGACTTTGAAGCCGCGCTAACAGTGGCCCGCGAACAAGTAGAAAATGGCGCACAGGTTATTGATATAAACATGGACGAAGCCATGTTGGACTCAAAAGCCGCGATGGTTAAGTTTTTAAACTTAATAGCCTCAGAGCCTGATATTTCACGCGTACCCATTATGGTCGACTCCTCTAAATGGGAAGTAATAGAAGCAGGCCTAAAGTGTATTCAAGGTAAGGCCATTGTTAACTCTATATCGCTAAAAGAGGGCGAAGAGCCGTTTATTCGCCAAGCTAAAATAATAAAACGTTTTGGTGCAGCTGCCGTTGTAATGGCGTTTGATACTGACGGGCAAGCTGATACAGCAGACCGCAAATATGAAATATGTGCCCGCAGCTACAAAATATTAGTAGAAGACATTGGTTTTCCACCAGAAGATATTATATTCGACCCTAATATATTTGCCGTAGCCACCGGTATAGAAGAGCACGACAACTACGCAGTAGAATTTATTGAAGGCACACGCCGCATTAAACAAAACTTACCGCACTGTAAAGTGTCGGGCGGGGTGTCAAATGTATCGTTTTCATTTAGGGGTAATAACCCAGTACGTGAAGCTATTCACTCGGTATTTTTATACCACGCCATAAAAGCGGGTATGGATATGGGCATTGTAAATGCAGGGCAACTCGCCGTTTACGACGACATCCCAGAAGAGCTTCGTAAAGCCGTTGAAGACGTAATACTTAACACAGACCCAGGTGCAGGCGAGCGTTTAGTAGAGCTTGCACCAAAATACTCTGGTATGGCACAAGCCGAGCGAGTAGAAGATTTAGAATGGCGCACATGGCCTGTTGAAAAACGCCTTGAGCACGCGCTTGTAAAAGGCATTACTACCTTTATAGATGAAGATACCGAAGAGTGCCGCGCTGCTGCCGATAAACCTATTCACGTAATTGAAGGGCCGTTAATGGATGGCATGAACGTAGTAGGGGATTTATTTGGCGCAGGTAAAATGTTTTTACCACAAGTGGTTAAATCGGCGCGCGTAATGAAACGAGCCGTAGCCTACCTAGACCCATTTATTGAAGCCGAAAAAGAAGAAGGTTCAACCAATGGTAAAATAGTGATGGCGACCGTAAAAGGCGACGTACACGACATAGGTAAAAACATTGTAGGCGTGGTACTGCAATGTAATAACTACGAAGTTATTGATTTAGGCGTAATGGTACCTGCTGATAAAATACTGCAAACCGCCATCGACGAAAAAGCCGATATTATTGGTTTATCGGGCTTAATTACCCCATCGCTTGACGAAATGGTGCACGTAGCAAAAGAAATGAAACGCCGTGGTTTTGAACTGCCGCTACTCATTGGTGGTGCAACTACCTCTAAAGCGCACACCGCAGTAAAAATTGAGCCGCAATATGACAAAGGCGTTGTGTATGTAAATAACGCAAGCCGTGCAGTTGGTGTAGTTTCAAACTTATTATCAAAAGACATTAAACCTGACTTTTTAGCTAAAACTAAAGCTGAATATGTAAAAGTACGCGAGCAACAAGCGCGTAAAAAACCACGCTCTAAGCCTGTTACAATCCAGCGCGCACGCGATAACGCAGCAAAGCTTGATTGGGATAACTACACACCACCAGTGCCTAAAAAGCTGGGCGTGACCGAGTTTAAAAATGTATCAATTGCTACTTTGCGTAAATACATAGATTGGACGCCATACTTTATGACGTGGTCAATTGCCGGTAAATACCCGCGCATAATGGACGATGAAGTAGTAGGCGAGCAAGCGCAAAGCTTATTTAAAGACGCTAACGATATGTTAGACGACCTTGAAAAAGCAGGCAGTTTGCAACCACTTGGTGTAATTGGTTTATTCCCGGCTAACCGCGTGGGTGATGACATAGAAATATACACCGACGAAACACGCAAAGAAGTATTAACTACTTCATGCCATTTACGCCAGCAAACCGAAAAAACCGACTTTGCTAATTATTGCCTAGCCGACTACATAGCACCAAAAGGCACGCCTGATTACTTTGGCGCGTTTGCAGTAACGGGCGGCCTAGAAGAAGACGACTTAGCAAATGCGTTTGACGCACAGCAAGACGATTACAACAAAATAATGGTTAAAGCGGTTGCCGACAGGCTCGCCGAAGCGTTTGCAGAATACCTACACGAAAAAGTACGTAAAGAGTATTGGGGTTTTGCACCAGACGAAAACCTAGCAAACGATGAGCTAATACGCGAAAACTACCAAGGTATTCGCCCAGCGCCAGGTTACCCAGCGTGCCCTGAGCACACTGAGAAAAAGAAAATTTGGCAGTTGCTCGACACCGAAAAACGCATTGGTATGCAGCTAACTAGCTCGTACGCCATGTGGCCAGGTGCTGCTGTTTCGGGTTGGTACTTTTCACACCCTGAGGCTAAATACTACGCCGTAGCAGCTGTGCAAAAGGATCAGGTAGAAGACTACGCTAAGCGAACCAATATGACGCTTGAAGAAGCTGAACGTTGGCTATCGCCTAACTTGGGGTATGATCCGGAGTAGAGCGAAACGGTTAGTTTCTAGCTATCAGTAAAACTAAAACGAGCCAAGACAGGCTCGTTTTTTTATATAATTGAAAAGATGTAAAAATTGGTTCATATGTATTCAGAGTTTATTTAGTATAAGTAGTAATAAAAAGCTGAGCAACGTGGTTTTTATTCAGGAAAATATTCTTTTCTAAAAATAATAGGATTATAGATTAAATGAAGCTTTATCATTACATGGATGAGGTATTTGGCCTAAAAAACTTATCAAATAGGAGGGTTAAGGCCTCAACTTTTGACAATTTGAATGATCCTTTTGAGTTATTAGGTATCGAAACTAGTACACCTTATATACGTGCAAGCTTAAATAGGATGAAACTAGATGTTTCAAGAAAATTTGGAATATTGTGCTTTAGTAAAATTTGGTCAAACCCTGTTCAGTGGGCTCATTATGCTAATAATCACAAGGGCATATGTGTGGAACTTGAGCTATCTAACAAAGAGGATGCTCAAGAGGTAAAATATTATTCTGAAAGGTTTAAAAGTAATTTAATAGATGATCAAAACTTCCCACTAAAGTTATTACTTTCTAAATTCAAACATTGGGAATATGAAAAAGAATATAGAACAATTCGGGGCCTTAATAACTTTGAAAAAGAAAATGATCTTTATTTCCAGCCATTCAATGAGGATATGAAACTATCTAAAATAATTATTGGATGCCAGTCAAAGTTAACTAGAAGCGAGCTAGACAAGTTCCTCTGCATTCAGGATAGAGGTGTTGAAATTATATATGCTAGAGCTGCTTTCAAGTCATTTAAGATTGTTAAGCATCAGAATAAATAAAGGACTATAAATGAAATATCTAAGCCACATTCTACTGTGCCTATCACTACTTTTCACATCTAACACATTTGCGCTTGAGCAAAAGTATCACGAGTTCGTTTTACCTGTTATTGCTGCTTTTAAAGCGCATGATAAAACTGCGATTGCAGCACTTATTCGCTACCCGCTAAAACGACTATATCCCATACCTGACATTAAAAATGAAGCCGAGTTTATTAACCGCTTTGATGAAGTATTTAATGATGAGCTAGCGGCAGTTATTGCCAGTTCAAACATTAAAACTGATTGGGAGAAAGTAGGTTGGCGCGGCATTATGCTAAATAACGGCGTTATGTGGGTAGATACCGACGGTAAAATTATTGCTGTAAATACACAAAATACTAAAGAGCAGACACTTGCTAAAAGCTTAATCGAACAAGGTAAGCAATCCTTGCACGCAAGTATTAATACCTTTGAAAAACCAGTACTCGATTGGAAAACGGCTAACTACCATATTCGTATTGATGATTTAGGTGATAGAAATTACCGTTATGCGGTGTGGAGTAGTGATAAAAGGCCAAAGGACAAGCCTGATATGGTTTTATCTAACGGCGATGTAACGGTTAGTGGCACTGGCGGTAATCACCATTATACGTTTAAAAATGGACGTTATAGTTACATACTACATGTAACCATTATTGGCTGTGATACATCACCACCAGGTTGGCTTGAAGTTTATAAAGACGATGAGAAATTGTTGTCTGAAGATGTTATAAGCACTCATTAATCGATTTTAATTAGTA
>NZ_JACJDN010000121.1:0-8204 GCF_014163565.1 Pseudoalteromonas sp. SR45-5
CTAAAAATGCATGTAGATAATAAAAAAAAGATAAAAAACAAACTTAATTGAAAAGTTTGAGTGCGCGTTTGTAAGAAAAATCTACAAAAGTATAAAGAAGAGGTACCGACTAAAACAATTAAATGCATAAACAAACTGATGATCCCAAGTCGAAGCCAAATATCTCCTTCTACATTGGGTGCAAAGGCTAAAACAATAGCAATAACTTGAGAAACAATAAGCGAAGCTAGTACGCCTCGCTCATTAAAAAGAGCCGAAAAAAGCAAACCATCATTTTTTAGTGACTTGCTCATAACGACTCTCCTATAATCTAAATTTTAAATTAACGTAGCTCTACAGGAACAGCAAATACGATATTCTCTTCTTCGCCTGGGTTTTCAACAACCTGCGTACCACCAAGATCTTTTAATCGGCTTATAACTTGTTGTACAAGTACTTCTGGCGCAGATGCACCCGCAGTTACACCTACTGATTTAGAACCTGAAACCCACTGCTCTTGCACATCAGTTGCATCATCAATTAAATAAGCAACAGTGCCCATTTTATCTGCAAGTTCACGTAAGCGATTAGAGTTAGAGCTGTTTTTAGCGCCAACAACTAATAGCACATCAACTTTGTCAGCTAAGTCACGAACAGCATCCTGACGATTTTGCGTTGCATAACAAATATCATCTTTACGAGGTCCGTCAATTGATGGAAACTTATTGCGTAGTGCATCAATAACATCAGCTGTATCATCAACTGATAAAGTCGTTTGACTACAGTAAAAAAGATTTTCAGCATTTTTTACATTAAGCGCAACAACATCATCAACGGTTTCAACAAGATAAATGCCACCGTCTGAGTTATCATATTGTCCCATTGTTCCCTCTACTTCAGGGTGACCATGATGTCCAATTAAAATACACTCAATACCTTTGCGACTCGCACGTGTAACTTCCATATGCACTTTAGTTACAAGCGGACACGTTGCATCAAATACTTTTAAATCACGACGTTTAGCCTCGCTGCGAACCGCTTGCGATACGCCATGTGCGCTAAAAATAACAATACTGTCGTCAGGTACTTGATCAAGTTCTTCAACGAATACCGCACCACGGCTTTTTAGTCCATCAACCACATAGCGGTTATGTACTACTTCGTGGCGAACATAAATTGGCTTTTCAAAAATATCTAAAGCGCGCTCAACAATACTAATAGCACGGTCAACACCAGCGCAAAAGCCGCGAGGATTAGCTAGTAATATTTCCATTAACCTTCCACCTCAATAATATCAACTTCAAAGGTTAAACGCTGGCCAGATAAAGGGTGATTAAAATCAATCGTTACCGACTCACCTTGCACTTCGCGGACTAAACCAGGAAGCTCAGTGCCATCAGGTTGAGTAAACGCAATAATTGCACCTACCTTAGCTGGTGTTTCTGGACCAAACTTACTACGGTCAACGTAGTAAATATTATCTGGGTTTGGTTGACCAAAAGCATCTTCAGGTTCTAATTCAAACGTTTTACTTTCGCCTGCAGTTAAACCTAATAAACACTTTTCGAAGTTTGCCGTTAAGCTGCCATCACCCATTGTTAATTTAGCAGGTTTGTTGTGTACCTTGGTAGAATCAGCGGCAGAGCCATCTTCTAATTTAATAGAAAAATGGAAAATAACTTGCGAGTTTTCACCAATTACAGCTTGGCTCATGCTTTATGCTCCTTTGGACTCTCGCCGGTGAAGGCGTCAAATAACAATAATGCTGCGCCAATACAAATAGCGCAATCGGCAATATTGAATACAGGAAAATGTGAGTCTTTATAAAAAACGTGAATAAAGTCGATTACATAACCATACGCAATACGATCGTATAAATTACCAATAGCGCCAGCAAGTACCAATGCATAAGCAGCGCATAGTACTTTATTTGTAGCAGGTAAGCGTTTTAGCCACCATACAAGCAAAGCACTAATAGCAACGGCAATTGCACTTAAAAACCAGCGCTGCCAACCACCCGCTTCACTTAAAAAGCTATATGCAGCACCATAGTTATGTACATAAGTAATACTAAAAACAGGGAGTAAGTTTATAGACTCTTGATAAGCCATAGTCCCTACAACAAGTGTTTTACTGGCAAAGTCTATTACTAAAAGTAATAGACTCAACCAAAGCCACACTAAACCACTTTTTTGGGCTAGTTTGCTCACTAAGAATAACTCCTAAGCGAATTGACGCTTTTCACCTTCGCCGTCAACATTACTTACACAACGACCACAAATTTCAGGATGAGCAGGCTCAACACCTACATCTTCGCTGTAATGCCAACAACGCTCACATTTAGCAGCATCTGTTGCAGCAACGCTAATGAACAAACCTTCAATCTCGGTAGCTTGTGTATCTGCAGGCTGGCTATCAACTTCAGTAACATTCACGGCTGATGTTAACAATACAAAACGCAGTTCATCACCAAGCGCGTTTAATTTAGCGGCAAGCTCTTTACCCGTAAATAAATTTACCGTTGCTTGAAGTGTTGCACCAATGACTTCTTCTTTACGTGCAGCTTCTAATAAGCGGTTTACTTCGTCACGTACAGTTAAAATCTCTAACCAATCATCGTTACTAAATTGGCTATTTGTTGGCGCTTGTAAGCCATCGTACCAAACTGATGTAAATACGTAGTCACTACGCTCACCCGGTAACGCTTCCCAAATTTCTTGTGCGGTAAAGCTCATAATAGGTGCCATCCAACGCGTCATTGCTTCTGCAATATGATAAAGCGCAGTTTGACAAGAACGACGTGCATGGCTATCACTCTTAGCTGTATATTGACGATCTTTAATAACATCTAAATAGAACGAGCCAAGCTCACCCGTACAGAAGTTCATTAGCTTTTGCGTTACTAATAGCATTTGGTAGCTGTCGTATGCGGCTAAAATCTCGTCTTGCAACTGAGCTGCACGGCCAACAATCCACTTATCAAGCTCAACCATATCATCAACAGCTACTTGATCTGTTTCTGGGTTAAAACCATTTAGGTTAGCAAGCAAGTAACGGCTAGTGTTACGAATACGGCGGTAACGATCGGCTGAGCGTTTAAATATTTCATCCGACACAGTCATTTCTGCCGTGTAATCGGTAGAAGCCACCCACAAACGTAGAATGTCAGCACCTAGTTTATTCATCACATTTTGTGGTGAAATAACATTGCCTAACGACTTAGACATTTTACGGCCGTTTTCATCAACGGTAAAACCATGCGTAAGCACTTGCTTATATGGTGCATGTCCATTAATCGCAACTGATGTCATCATTGACGACATAAACCAACCACGGTGCTGATCAGAACCTTCAAGATATAAGTCAGCTGGACCAACCAAGTCTTCACGTGCATCTACTACACAAGCGTGTGACACACCTGAGTCAAACCATACATCTAGCGTATCTTGCACTTTCATGTATTGCTTGGCGTCTTCTTCACCAAGTAAAGTAGCTGGTTCTAAATCGTACCATGCTTGTATACCAGACTTTTCAACAAGCTCTGCTGCTTGAGCAATTAGCTCTTGTGTATTTGGGTGAAGTGCACCGGTGTCTTTATCAACGAACAATGCAATAGGAACGCCCCAAGTACGCTGGCGAGAAATACACCAATCTGGGCGGCTTTCAACCATGTTAGAAATACGGCTTTCGCCCCACTCTGGTAACCACTGCGTGTTTTTAATCTCAGCAAGAGAATCTTGACGTAAGTTAGCCTGATCCATACTTACAAACCATTGTGGTGTAGCACGGAAAATGATTGGTGTTTTATGGCGCCAACAATGCGGGTAACTATGCGTAAGCGCATGGTGATGCATAAGCGCACCACGCTCTTTTAATACTTCAATTACGCTCGCATTTGCCTTAAATACGTGCTGACCTGCAAAAAGTTCGGTATCTGGTAAATAAACACCATTTGCACCAACAGGGTTAGCCACTTCAAGGTTGTAATTTAAACCAGCCACGAAATCTTCTTGACCATGGCCTGGGGCGGTATGTACAACACCAGTACCTGAATCAGTAGTTACGTGTTCTGCAACAATCACTGGTACATTAAAATCATAAAAAGGATGGGCTACTTGCAAGTTTTCAAGCGCTGCACCTTTTACATACCCTAGTACGTGAAAGTGATTAAAACCAAAACGGTCCATAGCATCTTTAACAAGCTCAGAACCTAAAATTAGA
Organism: Pseudoalteromonas sp. SR45-5; assembly: GCF_014163565.1. Lineage (NCBI taxonomy): Bacteria > Pseudomonadati > Pseudomonadota > Gammaproteobacteria > Alteromonadales > Pseudoalteromonadaceae > Pseudoalteromonas > Pseudoalteromonas sp. SR45-5. Next base: position 4,201 of record NZ_JACJDN010000121.1, read on the forward strand.
CGTTGTTGTACGCCTTCATCTTCAACCTGTACTAACGCATACTCTAAATCGGCATGCACAGCCACAGCGCGGTTTGCAGGAAGCGTCCACGGTGTTGTTGTCCAAATAACAGTACCAACACTGCCTTCACCTTTATGACCATCAGCCAGATCAAAGGCACTAACAACAGCATCTTGATCAACAAATGTAAAACGCACATCTATTGCTGGAGACTGCTTATCTTGGTATTCAACTTCTGCTTCTGCTAATGCAGAGCCACAGTCTGTACACCAATGCACAGGCTTTGCGCCTTTATGCAAATGACCTTTTTCAATAATACGACCAAGCACACGAATTGCATTCGCTTCAAAGTCAAAGTTCATTGTTAAATATGGCTTATCCCAATCTGCAAATACGCCTAAACGTTTAAAATCAACTTTTTGACCTTCAACTTGTTTTTTAGCGTATGCACGGCATTTTTCACGAAACTCACTCGCAGTAACTTTTACACCCGGCTTGCCTACTTTTTTCTCAACCATTAACTCGATTGGTAAACCATGACAATCCCAACCTGGAACTAATGGTGAATCAAAGTCAGATAATGTTTTAGACTTAACAATAATATCTTTTAATATTTTATTAACTGAGTGGCCTAAATGGATATCGCCATTTGCATACGGAGGGCCGTCATGCAAAATAAAGGTTTTTTTACCTTTCTTAGCGCTGCGAATTTGACCATAAAGGTCGTCCTCATACCATGCTTTAAGCATTTTTGGTTCACGTTGTGCCAAATTGCCACGCATTGGAAACGGTGTTTCCGGTAAGTTCAAAGTATGTTTATAGTCGCTCATTTATCCTACATTCCGTCTCTATCGGCTACCTGATTTAAACCAAAACACTGCTTAGCGGCAGCAACATCAGTTGCTATTTGCGCCGTTAATTGTGTTAATGTCTCGAATTTTTTCTCATCGCGAAGTTTTTCTATTAACTCCACATGCATAAATTGTCCGTAAATATCCTGTGCAAAATCAAAAAGGTGAACTTCTAATAATGCACGAGTTCCATTAAATGTCGGCTTATTACCTACATTTGCAACTCCAAAAATCTGTTTTCCTGCAATCGTTGCTTGCACTGCAAACACTCCGTTGACAGGACACACTTGGCGTTTTAGGGCTATATTTGCCGTTCTAAAACCGAGTTCACGTCCTCTTTTCCAGCCATGTATAACACGCCCAGAAATAGCATAATCGTGACCAAGCATTATTTTAGCACTCGCTAAGTCACCGGATGCTAAAGCATCTCGTATTAAAGTGCTGCTTACTCTAGCATTTAATTGACGAAAGCTCGCGGTGCTTTTTACATCCATGCCCGCTTGCTTACCCATGCTAGCAAGTAAGTGAAAGTTACCTTGGCGTTGCTTTCCAAACTTAAAATCATCACCAACAGTAAGTGCTTTAACACCTAACTTTTTAATCAAAATCTCATTAACGAATTGCTCAGCATGCATGTTTGCAAATTGCTGATTAAAGCTAATGCAAATAACTCGCTCAATACCTAAATCACTCAATAAACGTAACTTATCTCGTAAGCGCGTTAACCGTGCAGGGGCATTGTTTTTAGCAAAAAACTCTTGTGGCTGGGGTTCAAACAGCATTACAGTGCTAGGCAAACTATGCGCTTTAGCATCGCTAAGTAAACCTTTTAATACTTCTGCGTGGCCTAAATGAACGCCGTCAAAATTACCAATAGTTAACACACAACCAAAATGGTGTGGGCGAATATTGTGTATACCTCTAATTAACTCCATGCCACCTAATGCCTTGTTTAGCGAGCTATTAATTACGGCTAAAAAATGATTAAAGCCGCAGAGTTGCCGATTATAATCTTTTTTTTAGTTTGATTCAGTAATTGCTACACTTTTTATCGTATTTAGTCTAACGCCCATCACAAATAGCATTGCAAAGTAGCTAATACCTGCCAAAGCCACTAGCGCTACTAATAATATTACTTGCTGTGTAAAGGCCCATGTAGCCCAATAATAGTAACTGCTCACAAACCATGTGACAGCTCCCATAACAATACTTGCAACAACACATTTAAGTGTAAAACGCATACTCATTGATGAGAACTGGTATACATTTTCTTTTTTAAGCTGTCTGTATAATAAAAATGCATTGCAGCTAGCCGATAACGAAGTAGCAAGTGCCAACCCTAAATAACCAATGAAAGGAGCCAGCATAATGTTAAACACCATATTAAGTACTAAGGTAATAATACCAATACGCACCGGTGTTTTTGTATCTTGACGAGCATAAAAGCCAGGAGCGAGTACTTTTATTAGCATAAAGCTTACAAGTCCGACCGAATATGCGACTACGCCTAAGCTTACAGCTTTGACATGATCAATACTGTCTTCTTTAAATGCACCGTGGTCGAACAACACGGTAATAATAAGTGGGCTGATGATCATCAAACCTATCATTGCTGGCAGGCCTAAAAATATAACAAAACGAACTCCCCAATCGAGAGTATGCTGAAAGTCGCTACTTTTTTTACTGCTATGTAGTTTAGAAAGCGCCGGTAAAATAACTGTCGCAATACCAATACCAAATAACCCCAGCGGAAATTCAATTAAGCGGTCTGAATAGTAAAGCCATGCAATTGAGCCCGTCATCAGTAATGACGCAATCATGGTATCGAGCAACAGATTAATTTGACTAATAGAGACACCAAACAAAGCCGGTAGCATAAGTTTTCGTACTTTTTTTACGTTTTCGTCTTGCCATGCCCAGCGCGGACGCGCCAACATTTTAGCGCGATACAAGAACGGTAATTGAAATAGTAGCTGCACTACACCACCGACAAATACACCTATGGCAAGTGAATAAGCACCTACCGAAAATTTATCATGTAAAAAAATTGCACACGTAATAATAGAAACATTAAGCAAAACTGGTGTAAATGCAGCAACAGCAAAACGGTTATACACATTCATTACCGCACCACTAAGTGCAACTAAACTTACAAAAAATAAATAGGGGAATGTAAGTTTAAGTAGTGAACTTGCAAGTTCAAATTTTTCGGCATTAGGTCCGCCTTGCCACCAATCTATAAACCAACCGGTACCAAATAGTGCTGCAATAACAGGGGAAGCAACAACACCAATAATAGTGACAATTAGTAAAATGGTTCCTAATGTGCCTGCTGCTTGTGCAACAAAAAGTCTGACCTTGTCGTCGCCTTGCTGTTCTTTAATTTCACTTAGCACAGGTACGAATGCTTGTGCGAAGGCACCTTCTGCAAATAAACGGCGTAAAAAATTAGGAATACGGTTAGCAAATAAAAAAACATCAGCCGCTGCACTTGCGCCTAATAAATTGGCAACGACAGCATCTCGAACGAGCCCTAAAATACGCGATATCATAGTCATACAACTAACAATCATACCAGAGCGAAATAAACCTTTTGACACCTTAAACCTACTCAAAAATCCTCAAGATAGACGATTATGCCACAGTCTTTTTTATAAATCGCTTTAAAGCACTAGGCTGGGGGTCTGTGCTTTGTTACAATGTCTATATTAACTGCTAAAGCGGCAAATTGATGCTCGTTATATGGTGCAGTTTTTCTTGGATTGTTAAATTTAAATTGACATCCATGATAGAAACAGGCATATTCCACGGCCTTTAATTTAAGCTTTATTTTAAGATTGTTAGGAGCAAACCTTGGCTAACATCAAGTCTGCAAAAAAACGCGCTATCACAAGCGAAAAAAACCGTCAGCACAACGCAAGCCGTCGTTCAATGATGCGCACTTACTTCAAAAAAGTAATTGTTGCTATTGAAGCGGGCGATAAAGAAGCTGCACAGCAAGCTTTTTCTGTTGCTACACCTATCCTAGACCGTTACGCAACTAAGGGTCTAATTCACAAAAACAAAGCAGCTCGTCATAAGAGCCGTATAGCAGCTAAGATTAAAGCTCTATAATTTGTTTTTGATAGAATATAAAAAACCGGCTTTTGCCGG
>NZ_JACJDN010000122.1:0-8092 GCF_014163565.1 Pseudoalteromonas sp. SR45-5
CTTAATTTTATAATTCCTTATAAAATATAAGGATATTTATTTTTGGTTTGTTTTTTGCTCTTTTTAGTATTGGTTTTTAGTAGTGTTTACGCGGGCTTTGGCGCAGTTGTAGGTACTTGTTTGTTTAGTTAAATACAATGGTTAAAAGTGACTTTTTGACGTTAATTACAATGAAAAATAAAAAGTGAATTTATTTCACCTTTTGTAAACCAATCGCTAATTGCAATGTAATTATTGGGCACGTATGTTGTGAGCTGCATAAATGCATTACGAGGAATTTATGAAGGTGTCTGATCAGTTGCTTAACCGAATTACAGCAGGACTTGTGGCTGTAATTATTGGTTTTTCGAGTTCTATTGCATTAATTTATCAGGTAGTGATAACCCTTGGTGGTACGCCCGATTTAGTAGCTAGTTGGATTTTAATGCTCGGTTTAGTGATGGGCACAACGTCAATTGGTTTATCGTACTATTACAAAGTACCTGTTTTAATTGCGTGGTCTACCACGGGAGCTGCATTACTTATTTCAAGTGCCCAAGGGTATAACTTAAATGAGGCTATTGGCGCGTTTATGCTCAGTGCATTGCTCGTGTTTTTGTCGGGGGTTACGGGCTGGTTTGAAAAAATAATGAACCGTATTCCAAGTGAGCTTGCATGCGCCATGTTGGCCGGCGTGCTTGTTACCTTTGGTATCGATGTGTTTAATTTTATGAACGACATGCCTTTAGTAATTGGTTTAATGGTCGTTATGTACTTTATTGGTAAACGCTTTTTTGCCCGCTTTGCTATGTTAAGCGTGCTTATTATAGGTGTATTACTCGCTTGGCAAATGGGCCATATTGATACCAGCGCGCTGCACTGGAAAATGAGCGAATTTGCTTATATTGAACCCGCTTTCCACTTGCAAGCATGTATTAGTATAGGTTTACCACTTTATATAGTTACCATGACTTCGCAAAATTTACCGGGTATTGCGGTTTTAAAAGCACATAAATATAAAGCGCCTATATCTGCATCTCTTAATGTTACTGGCTTTGTAAATATGCTTAGCGCTCCTTTTGGAGCCTACTCTATTAATTTAGCCGCGATTACCGCAGCTATATGTATGAGTGATGAGGCGGATAAAAATCATGATAAACGTTATTGGGCGAGTATAGCGGCTGGCGTATTTTATATTTTAATGGCGTTGTGCGCAGCTACATTAGTTGGCTTGGTAGCAAGTTTACCCCAGGCACTTATTTTAGCTTTGGCGGGCATTGCGCTATTTGGCACCATTGCTAATAGTTTGCAGCAAGCCCTTAGTAGTACTGAATATACTGAGGCTGCAATAGTCACTTTTTTAGTAACTGCATCTAACTTAACATTACTTTCAGTGGGGTCTGCTTTTTGGGGGATTATAGCGGGTGTGCTAACGCTTATTATCACCAGGAAAGACTAAAAACTGTGAATATGTAAAGCGAAAATACTGCTCATATAGATGATTAAAATAGTTTAACCAAGCTTATTAAAAAGGCTGCAATTGCAGCCTTTAGTTTTACATAACAGGGTTTATCTAATCATAAGTATGATGGCGAGTTACGCTAAACCGATTAAGTATATGGTGCATAACATACACAACACATAAGCTTAAGATTATAGCCACAGATACCGAACTAAACCGGTACATTGCACTATAAACAAGATCTTGGCCTGGCCCGAGTGAATTTCCAAACAAAATACCAAATGTAGTCAATACACCAAAACCAATGCCAGGTATGCCTCCGCCTAAAATATGAAAGCGCGCAAAAACAAACGAAAGTATCCACAAAATAGCCATCGGAAAAAGTAAAAAATCAGAGTGACTATACAAAAATAGTTGCGATAGTAACGCTGCATTACAGCCTATAAGCGTTCCAATTGCTCGCTGCCAACCGGCCATACCTGCGGCTTTCCAGCACAACGAAAATAAAATAAGCACAGAAGCTGCCTGCGCAGATATTGAGTCTTGTAAATCAAGAACCTGAAAAACAACAAAAGAGAGCGTAGCCACGGTTGAGCATAACAATACCTCATGGCGAATACTTTCTTTTGCTTTAGCTGGCATTACTCGCCCGGGCCTTGCGGTTACATCAGGAAATAGGCCATGCATTAATGCTCCAATAATAACGGTTAAAAGAATAGCCAACCCATTAGTTAAAATTAATGGATAAATACTGCTTCCTTGATCAACATAGCTGGAAAAATGCAGCTGAATAGAAAGACTGATCACGCCTAAAGCGCCAAATAAAAAGGCACTACCGCTACTCATTTTATGAAATAAAAAGCAGAAAACACCAAACACTAACAATGTCATAACGACTGGTAAGTGAGAAAATAATCCCTGCATTATCAGCACTATAAGTGCGCTAAATGCAGCAGATGCTATAAATTGATTTATAAGCCCACGACTTAACGTAGGTACCATGCCCAATATCAACATAGGATAAACGGTAAAAAATATACCATTGGGCCAGTTCATTAATTCACTAATAGTAAAGCCAAGGGTACACCCACCTGCAATGCGCAGTGCTTGGCGAAGGCCATTGGAGTCTAATTGTGGGCCTTGGCTAACAATTTGAGTCATAAAGCCTCCATTAATAAATGTAGTGTAACCAGCTAATAAACCTGATTTGTGCAGAGCCAAACCATTGCCCAATTGTTGATTCTGGTAATAATTGTACTGTTGCACGTGAGCCACTAGGCATGTTTGCTATTAAGTCTTGATGATTAATGAGCTTTAAGTGAATGCGTTGACGCTGTGCATCACGCACCCAACGATTACTGGTTTCTGTTGTACTTAGTAAACCATTAGCACTAAGTTGACCACTGCTAACGCCTGCTTCAAATGTTTCAAGTATTGCGTCGTAAACTTCACCTGGACGGCTATCAAATACTACGCGCGCTTGGGTGCCTTGCTTCATATTTGTGAGTGACTTTTCTCTAAAGTCGGCAACTAAATCTGCCTTTTTAGCAACAATAGCTAATAACGGGCTGCCTGCAACTGCGTATGCGCCGTTTAATAATTGTAAGTTAGCAACTACGCCGTCACTTAATGCGCGCACTTTTGTGTAGGATAAATCTAGCTCAGCTTGCGCTAACTGGTTAGCAGCGTGGCGCATGGCTAAGTTTTTGTTCCCTGAGTCACCTCTAGCTAAAACCGCTTCAGCTAACTGCGCTTCAAGGGCTGCAACATTTGCTTTACTCGCTTCAAAATTAGCACGAATGCTTTCAAGTTCTTGCTCCGATATAGACTTTTGCTTATAGAGCTTTTCGCCTCTGCTTTTTAATAGTTTTTGCTCATGCTGTTTAGCGTTTGCAGCACTTATTTGTGCCTCAAGCGCTTTAACATTGGTATCAAGGCGTTTATTTTGTAATTTGGCATCATCAAGGGCGAGTTGAGCTTGTTCTTTAGCTAAATTATATGGGCCTTCATCGATACTAAATAATATATCGCCTGCTTTAACTGATTGGTTATTAGTAACTTGCACACTAGTGACTCGGCCACTAATTTGCGGTGATATTTGCACAACAGGGTGATAAACACGTGCTTGTGGTGTCACAGGCAAAACCATATCGGCCACTAAATAGTAAATAAATACTAAGATAAACCCTATGAGAGAAAACCTTACATAGCGTGCAAACTTTTGATCCGGTGTCATTTTTAGCCTTACTTATTAACTTGAATACATTTAAGGGCGTTTTGCTCTATTTTGATCAAACCAAATGCAATCGCATCTAGTTGCTCAACAGATAAACCGCTGTATAACTGATTTTTTATATCGGAAATAGTCTCTTGCAATGAATGTAAAATGGCATCACTTTGTTCAGTAAAATAGAGTCTTTTACTGCGCTTATCATGTTTGTCTACACGGCGAACAATTAACGATTGCTCCTCTAATTGCTTAAGCGTACGAGTCAATGAAGGCATTTCTATCCCTAAGCTATTAGCAAGCTCAAGTTGTGTTAGTCCCTCACCACGCATACTAATATGCATTAGTGCAGTCCAGCGCGATTGAGTAAGCCCTAAAGGCTCGACTGCAATGGTTACCGCTTCGCGACATAAGCGATGAACTCGGCCCATATTACCGATAACAGTTAAATCGAGTGTTTCGTGAAAAGGTTTGTGTGTAGGCATAGCCATCCCAACATAGTTAGCAAGCTAACTATTTTATCATTACTTAGCTTGCTAAGTAAATATATGATAGAGTGGGAAATGGTAAAATATTTGCTAAACCTCACTTGTAGAAATGGTGAGGTTTAGCAGGAGTTTAAAAGTTAAGTAAATTAGCAGGGGAGTATTGATCGGTAAGTACTTTTGTATCTGCGGGCCAATCTTGGTCGTTTTTAGTAAATTGCATAAATTGGCTAATCGCTTTTATGTCTATACCGTATTTTACTAATTTAGGGGCGAGAGCATTTACACGCGTGTTAATTTGCGCTTCGCTCGGCATTGATTTAAGTCCCGCTAAAATAATACGATTACTACGATTTTCGCGACTTACATTTATAAAGTCGCCAAATACAGCGTGGTAAGTTGCCGACTCATGCTGATAAAGTTTACTACTTGAAAACGTATTTGCAGCTATAACACCGCCTTCGGCTAATACGCTTTGTACTTCTTCAAAAAACTCTTTAGTAAGCAAATGCTCCGGAATATAGTCGCCGTTAAATGCATCCAAAATAATCCAATCGTACTTTTGTTTTTTAATTGCGGCACGTTTTATAAAAATACGGCCATCTTGCACGCTTGATGTCACTAAATCGTTTTCTATAAAGTTAAAGTAATCGCGTGCAACTTTAGTTACTGCGGGATCTATTTCAACATTATGAATTGTTGCAGTGGGGTATAGCTCATGAATAACGTTAGAAAGCGTACCGCCTCCTAATCCTATAATAAGTACATTTTTAGGATTATCGGCTACTAAAAGGCTCGCAAAAGTAAGTTTAGTGTAATTAAAAACAAGTTTGTCGGGATTGTTTTTATACATACAGCTTTGGCTTGTTTGGCTACTTTTAGTATTAAATTTAAGGCAACGTAAGTCGCTCGTTTCTTCAACAATAATATTGCGATAAAGCGAGCGCTCTTCGTGGATAACTTTACTGCACGCAAAACCCGAAAATGCAATTAACGGCAGTAGTAGATATTTAAGCATGAGCAAGCTCCTTATTATTAGCCAAGGTATTAATTACAATCGCGACTAAACCCAGTGACCCAAGCGTTAGAGCAAAGGCGCTAATAATTGTATTTACGTCAAACGCGAGTACAAAGTAAAAAGAAGTAATAATAGTACCCAGTGCACTGCCAAGCGTACTTACAAAGTATAAACGCCCAGCGACTTGGCCGCTTTTATCGCTATCGGTTACCAGTAAGCGGACAGAGTAGGGCGAGATCATGCCTAAAATAACGGTAGGTATAAAAAATAAAGCAGTTGACGCTAAGAGCGAGCCGTAGCGGCTATCTTCAATATGGGTGAATATAAATTCCATTATTGGCTGCGAAAATAATGTAATAGGCACCACCATAATGCTGGCTATTAAAAATATTAAACCATATCTGGTAAGTGATGCATTTTTAGTGCTGAGTTTACCGCCAAGTAAATACCCAAAAGATAAACTAAGCATAAATACTGTAATTATACTGCCCCAAATATGTACGCTACTACCAAAAAAAGGGGCGAGAATTCTCCCTCCTAAAAGTTCAATCCCCATAATGCAAAAACCGCTGCAAAAAGCTAAAAAGTAAATTAACGCGTTTGTTTTTATGCTCATGTAATTATCGTTATGTAACTTAAGTAGAACACTATACTAACGTGATGACACGGCAGTCGCTAGTGCATTAATTAATCGCTCAGTGATTTTTTAAAAAGAAGTTTTGTTATAAAGTAACACATGCTACAATTTTGTTATACTATAACACTTGCTTAGTTAATCAATCACATGAAGTACTCTTTAATTTATTTAGCCTGCCTAGGAATTAGTGCGCCCAGTATTGCGCAAGATCAAAAAGAAGAAATCGAAAAAATATCTGTCACTTATAAACAAGCTTATCGCGGTGATATTCCTCAAAAGCAAATGCCACAATCTATAGTTAGTATTAATAGTGCTGAGCTTAATAAAAAAGGAATTACTCAACTACAAGATGCGCTTGATTTTTCAGCTAGTATTTCACGTAAAAACAATAGCGGTGCATTGTGGGATAGCTTTTCTATTCGTGGCCTTTCGGGTAACGAAAATATGCCATCGGGCTATTTAGTTAATGGCTTTAGCGGTGGGCGTGGTTTTAGCGGCCCGCGTGATGTATCTAACATTGATTACATTGAAGTACTAAAAGGCCCAGGTTCAGCACTTTATGGGCGATCAGAGCCAGGCGGGACTGTAAATATTGTAACTAAAAAGCCACAGTTTGATTCACAAGGTGAGCTAAAACTAAGCTTAGGCAGCGACAGTTTTAATCGCGTTGAAGGCGATTACACCAGCGGCATTAACGATACCACCGCGTTTAGAATAAATGGCGCATGGCAAGATAGTGACAGCTACCGCGATGAGGTATACACCAATAAAAAGGTGATTACGCCGTCTATATATCATCAAATAAACGCATCGACCAGTGTAACTTATGAGTTTGAATACGTAGATTTAGCTCAGCTATTCGACCGTGGTATTGTTGTACTCGATAACGATTTTGACACCCTACCAAGCTCGCGCTATTTAGGTAACCCAAACGATGGAGATACGCAGGTTTACTCTCGAGGCCACCAAATTACGTTAAATCACGATATTAACGAGGAATGGTCACTCGTTGTAGGTGCAAATTATCGAGACTCTAGCTTAACGGGTTTTTCGTCAGATGCAGAACTTGCACCGTCACGCCAATCGTTATTTGACGATGGCCGCACACTTACCCGCCAGCAGCGCTATCGCGACTACGAAGTAGAAGATTTAAGTGTAAAGTTTGAAGTTAGTGGAAGTTTAGATACAGCCGGCATTTCGCATCATTTATTAATAGGTATTGATGCATATAAATACGATTTGCGCACGGCGCTTTCTCGTTATCGTGGCGGTAATGGCACTTATACTATTGATATTTTTGAGCCTGATTATTCTGGTGAACGTCCTGCTGTTTCGCTACTTTATGAAAATGATGAAGAGCAAAACGCTTACGGTATTTACATTCAAGATCAAATGGATATCACTGATAAGTTTAAACTTTTACTTGGCCTTAGATTTGATAGCGTAGACCAAGATATTTTAGAAACCAACAGCGGCGTGTTTTCGACCAGCTCTGAAAGCCAAATAAGCCCACGCGTTGGCGTAGTGTATGAACTAAATAATACTATAACCTTTTACAGCAGTTACTCTGAAGGCTTTTTACCACTGAGCGGTACTGATGCAAACGGCGACCCCTTTGGCTTTGAGTACAGCGACTCGTTTGAAGTTGGTGCTAAGTTTGAATACCTAGGTGTAAACGGTACTGTGGCACTTTTTGATGCTTCTAAAAGTAATATGTTAGTGGCAGATCCAGTAAACGTTGGTTTTTCGGCTCCCATTGGTAAAGCTGATAGCAAAGGGTTTGAGCTTGATTTAAATACCTATATTACCGATGCAACAGCATTTAACTTATCGTACGCCTATATAGATGCCACCACAGCAAACGACATTATTAATGCCGATTGGGGCGTGCCAATAGAAAAAGGCAGCCCACTGGTAAATGTACCAAAAAACAATCTAAACCTTACACTTAGCCATCAAACAGCATTAATGGGTAAAGAGCTTGAATTTGGTGCAAGTTACCAATATACCAGCAGCCGCCTAGGTGATGCCGCAGATTTGAGCTTTAGACTACCAAGTTACCAATTGGTCGGCCTGTTTGGTCAATTAAATTTAACAGATAAAACAGAGCTAAATGTGAGTATTAATAACATTTTTAATGAAGACTACGCTCAAAGTAGTTACAACGCTTTGTGGGTTTATCCGGGGGCGCCTACGCAATTTAAAATGTCGATAGCTTATAATTTTTAATAGCTTAGCTTATTAAGCTTTTAAACAGTTTTCATCCTGAAGCGTCTTAATTTAA
>NZ_JACJDN010000123.1:0-8019 GCF_014163565.1 Pseudoalteromonas sp. SR45-5
TCCCATGATACCTCAACGCCATTATCGTCAGAAAATATGCGATTACTTCCAGGCTCTACAGCCATATAAGCAACAGTTTCGGTTTTTATAACCCCAAGTGCTGTTTCAGATGCTTCTAATGCAATATTAACGCCGCTGGCAGATAGAGAATTACTTTCTACTGCAACTGTTAAAAATGGTATTAATGCTTGCGTTGGTGGATTGCTGTCTATGCTATTGAGTGTTTGTAATGAATGGAAAAAGTTTGGCCTTTGAGTAAATGGCTGAGCAAATGTCAGTGATTTATATCCCTTAGGTGTTAGTGGAGCAAAGCCAGACTTAGAGCCATACTGTAATTCGAGTAATAAGTCTGTACTACCCACTTCCATAATTGTCCCATCAGGAAATTGATGCACACCATACTCAACAGCTAAATAGTGCGCCCCCATACTAATATGCCCACCATCCTCTCCTGAAGGTTCAAGCGGTAAGGCCTCAAAGCTAGTTGTGGTTATATTACGTATTCTTATTATTGCAGGGTTACCGCCTTGGTTTGTTGAGAGCATAAAAACAGCAGGAGGCGTTATATATTGCTGTTGAAAATTAACTTTTGTCCAAACAGGCGATGTATATGTATCTTGCAGCTCTATATAACGGCCTTCGATTTTTGGAGGCACTGCATTTGCGTAATTACAAAGTAACACGCAGCTAAAAAATATAATGACCAATACATTTTTCATCATGGTAAGGTTTTAGCCTCCACACTGAGCGTTCTTTGTGTTTGCCAATAATCTTTTCTGCAGCTACTCCCTGTAGGGCAACCAATTGCGGCGCACGTTGCACTGCTTTGTAAGTAATATATATTTACAAGCCCGTTTGTTGTACTGCTATCTGGTAGGTCTATATATTCATTGCAACTTACCACTACTTTACAATTAGCTAAATATGCAGTTTGGAAGGTTAAATCAGTAGTAACTGATGTACAGCTTTTAACTGAGCTATTTATTGGAAATAGTTGTGTTAAGCCACTTTCTAATCCACTTTGCGCCGCCATAAAAGCGCGAGCGCCGTAATACTCAATGGTATTTTGTTGAGATGCACCAGAAAGCACTTTAACTAATGCTAATCCTAGTGCTAATAAAGCAACAATAATGACTAAAGAAACTATTATTAAGTTTCCTTTTTGCTTACTGGGTAAGGCTTTTCCGTGAAGGTTTTTTTTAAGGTACATTAGGAATATGTACCTCATGGTTAAAGCTCATTACTTCAGTATTGTTAAATTGCATTTGCGCATTCACATTAAGCACTGCGTTTCTTTGTAAGGAGAGTGCATCAAGAGTAAAAAATGAATCGCTCGCTAAATTGTTAGCAATATAAATACCTAATAAATCACGTTTAACACCACTGCTTATTTGTAAGCTCACGGCATCTAATTGATTAACTGTAAAACCGTAATCGGTGTACCTATATAAATACTGCCCTTCAACGCAAAAACTTACAGGTTGAGAGAGTAAATAAAGGCGCTTACTTGGCGACTCTTGGGCAAACGCTTTACTAAATTGCCACTCATCAATTGCACTAGTGGTGGAGCTATTAAATGCTGATATTTTTAAGCGCTTATTATTATTCTCATCGTATATATCAGCGCTGCTTAACGGGTAAATTGTTGCCCAATCTCCAGCTTGCGGCTGCGTTAAATTATTAAGTTCAAAATCGACAGCGCTAACATTAAAAGGCGCTACGGTTGGTAAGTAATTTGTATAGTGAGTGGCCGATAAAAACGGCGTAAACTCTAAGCACTGCTGAGCACTACATGCTCCGCTAGTACTGTTATCGCAAGAAAGCCTTAATGAACTTGGTGTGGCGTGGCGAAGTTCTTTACTAAGTCGCGTTATTAAAAAGCGGGCCTGGGCTACAGCTTCTTGGCGTTCAACCCCTTGCGAATAAATACTGACTCCGGCACCAATAAACGAAAATGCACTTACGGCTAAAATACCAATAATCACCATAACAAGTAATAGCTCTATAAGGGTAAATGCATTTTGATATTTGGCTCTTTGCATTAGTAATTCCCTTTATATGCACTAAATCCGTAAACTTCGCCTAAGGGTGATGTTACTTCTATAGTAATACGCTTAAAAGTTGTGCCATCGTTAATGGTCAATTCGTTAAAGTCGCTATCGTACTGGACTGTAATAACTAAAATAAAGTCACTGTATTGGCTTAACACCTCACCTAAGCTATTAGTAATAGGCTGGTTAGACAGTGCAATATAGTCATCTACATCGTTATAACTGGTTCTGGTTTCTGAGTTATCTACTCCGAAGTCAGCAGGTGCGGTACAAGCCTCAGCACCTATAGATATTTCGCCACACCGCTTAAAAGGAGAGCTTCTGTCGCTGTGTTCATCAAATGATTTACTTTGAATTTCGTTCATTAGTGATTGACCAAATTCAGAGGCTCTTAAAGCCACAATCGGCTCTGCACTTTTTTTGGCTTGTGGGGCAATTAAAGCGGTGATAATGCTCAATGCAATCGCAAACATGACAATGCCAATAATAAGCTCAATTAAAGTAAAACCTTTTACTTTAAGGGCACGCATATATTAGCCCTTCTCCACTTATGCATACACCAGCTAATCCAACATCGATTCGACATTGCGTAGTGCAGGTTTGATTTGATTTGCCTAAAGCATCAAAACTAATTTGGGTAAAAATGTTCGCGTTACTATCTAAAGCACTAAATGTTATATCACTTCTTTGTGTGTCTATTTGCACCACTAAATGATCGGTGTTGTTTACATCAGCGCCACCGTTACATGTATCTGGTGTGGGGGGAGCAATAAGTGTGGAGGTTATATAAAGGGTATGGCAACTTGTTGTTGCTGTATTTTGCATTGCACGTAGCTGCACTGTCCTAAGTGCATTTAAAGTACGGTCTCGATACGAATAGGCGTCTTCTGTTGAGCTGCCCAGAAATTTGGGAACTGCCGTTACCGACAGTATTCCCAATATCACTAGAGTAATAATTAACTCAATGAGTGTGAAGCCACGCAATCGTTGCCTACTACTGCTTATCATATAATATTAACAATCGCTAACATCGATAGCGACTGTTGCTGGAGTATCTTTGTTTAAAGCTGGAGTATAAGTAACTTTACAAGAATCTGTGACTAGGTAGCTATTTGGAAAAATAATGACTGGAGTTGTAGCATCATCCCCTCCTGACAAATTGAAGTCAGTACTATCAGCGATAGTAGGATCATCGGTTACATCTGCAAAATCTATATCTAAAAATGCCTCAAATGCATCAATAGTCCCTACTGGGTAGCCAAATCGGATTGCTACGCCTTCTACAATAGGTGTTGGAGTATCTGTTTCTGCTTTATTTTGTATATTAGCAATAAGTGCTTTACCATTCACAATATTCATACCACTGCGAATAGAGCCCTGTAAGCCTTCAAGTGTTGAAGCATTGGCATCACCTTGCAAGTTTAAAAAGCGAGGTGCTGCGGTAACAGCTAAAATGCCTAAAATAACAATTACGATGATCAATTCAACAAGTGTAAAACCTGCTTGTTTATTCATTGGTAAACTTTTTAACGATTGCGTTTTCATAAATAAGCCTCTTTTTAATTACTTAATTTTTAAATATTTTTACTTTGCCTGTTTTAGCAAAGTATGAAAAACCTGTTAGACCTGATATTTCCCCCGTATTGGTAGGTATACTTTTAACATCAATGGTGTGAGTTAAATAGTAGTCGCATTGCGTATTTTCTGCATTGTACCTAACTAAAAAACTTACACTTTTTATTATCGATAATTCATTACTTAACGTACTACTGGGTGCATCTTGTAAAATTATATTTAAAACTTGGCGGCATTTATTCGCATTTATAACTTCTGCACGAGTATCTTTTTTTTCTGTTTCATCGCTTGTTGGTGTACCTAACGTCCCATCAACACCAACTATTACCCCTGCATAGTTAACAAATGTTTTGTTTGACCTGCTGTTTGGCCTACCTTCTAACTCCCATTGACCTCTAACCATGCCAACAGCTGATGAAAAACTACCTGCTATAGCGTCAACGCTTGCATTATGCGCTTGATTTTTAATACCTATATATTGAGGTATAGCAAAGCTCAAAATGACTGCCAGTAAAATAACAACAATAACTAACTCAAATAATGAGAAACCTTTTGAGAAAGTTATTGTTGTGTTCACTTTAATTCCCTTTGATTGCCGACATCATGTTCCACATAGGCATAAAAATACCCAATGCTAAAATCAGCACCATAATGGCAACAAACACAGTTAAAATAGGTTCTATTTTTGCGGTTAAACTTCGTAAGTCATAATCAACTTCACGCTCATAATAATCAGCAGCTTCTTGAAGTAGCTCATCAACCCGGCCCGTTTCTTCACCTACCGCTACCATCTGTAATACAAGCTGAGAAAACAGCTGAGAACTTTTTGAGGCCCTAAGCAAACTATCGCCCTTTTCTATATCTTGGCGCATAGTAATAATCGCTTTTTCCATATAGCTGTTATCTACGGCATGCGCTGTTAGTGATAAACCAGTGGTCATAGGCACACCGGAGCGCAATACCATAGCTAAACTTTGACTGTAGCGCGCAAGCAATGTCCGTTTTAAAATATCCCCAATAAATGGAATTTTTAATTTATATTGATCCCACTTAAAGCGTCCAGGCTCTGTATTTAAATAACGCCTCCAAGCAAAAACAGAACCAATAACCATCACCAACAATAACCACCAGTAGTTAACAAAAAAGCTGCTAGTGCCAATTAATATTTGCGTCATTAATGGCAATTCGGCATCAAATTTTTCGAACATACTGGCAAAGGTAGGAATAACAAAAATATTCAAAATAATCATAGCCGCTACTAGAGCCAAAATAACAAAAGTAGGGTAGCGCATAGCTGCTTTTATACGCTTTCGAGTTTCTTGTTCTTTCTCAAAATAAATAGCGAGTTGATAAAACGCATCTTCTAATCGTCCAGAGCCTTCACCAACCATTACCATGGATACTGTTAAACGGCTAAATACCTCGTTATGTATCGCCATTGAACTGGATAAGTCGCGGCCTTGTTCGAGCTGCTTGGTAACTTCTATTAGTACATTTTTAAATTTTTTATTTTGTGTTGTATCTGCCAACCCAACCATTGCTCGTATAATTGGTATACCTGCTTTTAATAGCGAATACATTTGCCTAGAAAACATAATCATGTCGTCTAGCGTTATTTTTTCGACAAATAAATTATCAAAAATTTTGATGTTATTTTTTGTTTCAACTAAAGAGATTGATATTGGTATAAATTGACGCTTCATTAAACTATCAGCTACGCCAGCTTGGTTACTCGCTTCTAATTGCCCTTTAACCAACATACCTTTGCTGTCTTTAGCTTTGTAGCTATATAGTTGCATCAATATCCCCTACTATTTCTGGGATATATTCAGCCACTTTAAATACTTCATCTAAAGAGGTAATACCTTGCTTGGCGTAGTTTAATGCCATTGTTGAGAGCGGCGAAAAATTCGCGCTATTTTTAGCGGCTTTTGCAAAACCTTGCGTGTCGTTAACTCGTAATGCATCCATCATTGCATCATCCATTTCGAGCAACTCAAAAATACCTACACGCCCTTTATAACCACTATGGTTACATGCTGTGCAACCTTGCCCTTTAGAGAATTGAGCTTCAGTAACATCTTCGCCTAAATATTTTAGCCAGCTTATTTCTTGATGATCTGGCAAGTACGGTACTCTACAGTCATTACATATTCGTCTTACTAATCGTTGGGCAATAATAGCGCGCAGTGAACTTGCCACTAAGTAAGCCGGTGCCCCCATATCAATTAGCCGCATAGCACTAGTGATTGCATCATTAGTATGTAGCGTTGATAACACAAGATGACCTGTTAAAGCGGCTCTTAACCCAATATCTACGGTTTCTTGGTCCCGCATTTCGCCAACCATTATAATGTCAGGATCTTGCCTTAAAGCGGTCCGTAAAATACTGGCAAAGCTCAGCCCTATTTTATTATTTATTTGTACCTGGTTAATACGACCGATACGATACTCAACAGGATCCTCTACTGTAATAATTTTACTTTCTTGTTGATTCAGCTCACTTAGTGCACCGTATAGTGTGGTTGTTTTACCCGAACCTGTTGGCCCGGTAACTAAAACCATGCCATGTGGACGTTTTATAATGCTGCGCACACGTTTTAATATGTGTACAGGCATACCCGTTTCATCTAACGATAATAATCCTGCAGATTGATCAAGCAAACGCATTACAACTGATTCACCATGCTGAACCGGCATGGTAGATAAACGCACATCAATACTATGGCTGCGTACTTTTATATTAAACCGGCCATCTTGAGGGAGGCGTTTTTCAGATATATCTAATCCCGACATAAGCTTTAAACGTAGCACTAATGCAGATGCTATTTTTACTTGGTTAAGAGTGTGCTCTTGTAATATGCCATCTACACGTTGGCGAATACGTAATAAGCCTTCATCTGGCTCAATGTGAATATCGGATGCACGAACTTGCACTGCATCCTCAAATATTGATTGCAGTAACTTTACAACGGTTGCATCTGATGTCTCATCACCTAAAGAATTTAAATCAAACTCTTCTACGTCTTGATATTCTTCATGAAGTTGTGCTGCAAAATTGGTAATTTCATCTGTACGGCGATACACGTTGTCAAACGCAGCCATAATTTGGCTTTCTTGAACAACAGCTAAATCTATTCGTTTAGGAGCAAGCATAGTCGCAAGTTGATCAAGGCTCCTTAAATCAGCAGGATCGCTCATCGCGAGCAAAACAGAGTCACCATTATCTTCAATTACTAATGCTCTGTAACGACGCGCATATACTTCAGATAAAAGCTTAGATACATCATGTGATATTTTTCGCTGTGATATATCTAAAAAAGGTACCTGTAATTGCTGCGCTAAAAAGCGTAATAGTTGTGGCTCACTAATAAGCTCAAGGCTAATAAGTGTCGAACCTAATTTACGACCTGTCGCTGCTTGAACATTTAATGCTTCACTTAGTTGCGCTTCGGTGATCATGTGTTCATGAACAAGTAAATCGCCTAAGCGCATTTTTAAACTAGGTCTCATACGGCCTCCTTTAGCGCAACTAAACGTTGTAATGCATGCTGAGTCATAACAGTATTTAATCCACCTAAATCTAGAGCTACTTTGTAAAGTTGTTTAGCATCCAGATATTCTCCCAGTGCATCTTTTGAGGTTGCAAGTGCAAGCCACCACTTGGCTTGACTAGGCTGAAGCTTTGTAAGATGTTTAAAGCTTTCAAGTGCTTTATGGTGCTTACTTGCACTTTGCGCGGCAGTCCCTTGCAGCACCCAAAAATCAAGATTCGCTTGAGGCTCAAATTCATCACTTAAAAGCAGCAATACCTCTTCATACTGTTGTTGCATAATAAGTATTTTGCTTAGCATTACACGCCATTCAAGCACACTAGGATTTTGGCGAATACCCGCTTGCAAAACCTGCTGTGCAGAATTTATATCTTGTTGTTTAAAGTAAGTTGCAGCCAGTAAGTTTCGAGCCTCAACATGTAAAGGCGATTGCGCTAAAATCACGTTTAAATCACTTATAGCTTCGTTGTATAAGCCAAACTGTATTGCCTGCTTAGCTGCCGCTAATTGCTCAACCAATAAAGCCTGTGGCGACTTAGCTTCTGCCACGCTTTTAAACATAGTATTTTGAGGCTTAGCTTTAGTCACTGGCGTAATTTTTGGCTTACTCACAGTAACTTCACTAGCGGTTAACTCTTTATTATTAGCTAGTGCAGAGCTTTGTTTAACCTCGGCAATTACAACCGGCTCAACTATTGGCTGAGAAACTAATAATGTAGCTTCACTCAACTTGGGTTCAGCTAAATCATTCACTTTTGGCTTTATTTGCTCAATTGGTATAACTGCCTTCACAGCTTCTTGCTCAACCATAGGTTCTGCAGTGCTTTTTTCATCTTGGG
>NZ_JACJDN010000124.1:0-8014 GCF_014163565.1 Pseudoalteromonas sp. SR45-5
GTCTTAGTGCAAATTGGTATTAGGTTGTTATTACGTGTTGATATTAGTTAAGGTTTATTTATGCTAATCGACCCAACAGGGCGAGAGTTTAGTTACTTACGTTTGTCTATTACGGATGTATGTAATTTTAAGTGTGTTTATTGTTTACCAGATGGTTATCAGGGCGGTCACGACCGTGGCTTCCTCACAATTGATGAAATTAGCAATACGCTTAAAGCGTTTGCACACCATGGTATTGAAAAAGTAAGGATCACTGGCGGAGAGCCAACCCTTAGAAAAGACTTTATAGATGTTGTTCGCGCGGCAAAAGATGTTGCGGGCATAAAAAAAATTGCAATGACCACCAATGGTTTTTCTCTTCATAAGAATATTCATGACTGGGTAGATGTAGGCTTAAACGCCATTAATGTAAGCATTGATAGTTTAGATTCACGCATGTTTAACACCATTACTGGGCATGACAAATTTACCTCAGTAATGAAAGGTATTGATACTGCGCTTGAAACGGGTATTGATTCGGTAAAAATAAACAGCGTGCTGATGAAGCAATACAACGCAAAAGAGTTTGATACATTTTTAAATTGGGTTAAACACCGCCCCGTTACCATCCGCTTTATAGAATTGATGCAAACAAACGACAACAAAGCCTTTTTTGATGCTAACCATGTTTCTGGGCAAGTTTTAAAAACTCAGCTATTACAAACGGGTTGGCAGCAAGTTGCGCGTAGTGCATCAGCAGGTCCTGCTCAAGAGTTTGCGCATCCTGATTATCAAGGCAGAATTGGTTTAATAATGCCTTACAGCAATGATTTTTGTAGTACCTGTAATCGACTAAGGGTTACAGCAAAAGGGAACCTGCACTTGTGTTTGTTTTCTGAAGAGGGTATTTCGCTAAGAGAATATATGAACGACAGTTCGAATAGTGAATTAATGGCATTGTTATCTCGTTATATTAAAACTAAAAAGCCAACTCATCTTTTGCATCAAGGTAATACGGGCATCACCACTAATTTATCTATGTTAGGTGGTTAATTTTTAGAACTAATTTGTAAACAAAAACACCAAACGTGTCCCTAAATCACCAATAAAAGGGTTTGTTTACATGGTTTTAGAGCAACAAAGCTTGTTAAATTGTATTTTCACGTTAAACTTACTTTTTATTTTTATTAAGTGATTAGAATGGATATAGCGGCCCTTAATAGCACTAAATCATTAAGAAAGGACGTCCTGAGAGGGATGTGTCTTTGTTTTGGTTTTTTATCGCTAGTATTTGCGAGTGTTAATTTGACCGTAAATAATTTTCCATTGCTAGGCTATATCGAAATCTGTTTTTCTATTTATTGTATATTTACTTATATTTCACTTAAACGCCGCCCATTACAGTTTTGGCAATCCGTTGTAATGTGCGCACTTATCACATTTGTCGTTATTTTGGGTACATCTTTGGCGTCGCCTCGTAACGGTGTGTATGTATGGTCGTTTGCATTACCTATTTTGTACTACCTACTATTGGGTAAACAATATGGTGTAATTTTCTCTGCAAATTTATTAGTGATCCAAGTGTTTATTTTATGTAGTCAGTCTACTCTTGCCCCCTTTGAGACTTTTAACTTATCCCTTAATCTACTCTGTGCTTATTTAAGTATTTGGGCAATTTCTCACGTTTTTGAAGGGAGTCGTTCACACTTTTTAAGGCGACTTAAAAATTTAGCGTTACTTGACCCACTAACGGGGGCAGGCAATCGCCTTTCAATGAACCACTACTTTGAAGTAGAACTACAAGATAAATCACAGTTATATTTATTCTTACTTGATTTAGATTTTTTTAAACAAGTAAATGATGAATATGGCCATGGTGTGGGTGACCAAGTGCTTGTCGAAGTGGCTACCTTATTAAGAGTTGTGCTGGGAAGAGGGTATGTATTTAGAGTCGGCGGTGAGGAGTTTGCTTTATTTAGCTCTTTTGAAAATGAAGAGGCTGCACTTAATACCGCCGAACAAATAAGGGCACGTTTTGAAAGTACCACATTCGACATTGACGGCCTTGCAATCAATGTTACAACCAGTATTGGTGTCGCAAAATTTAAAAGTACCAATTCATTGGAAAGCTTTGTAAACCAAGCTGATAAACAGTTATACAAAGCAAAGCAATTTGGTCGCAATAAAGTGTATTGTAAATTTAAAAAAGAAAATGATTACCAGGCAGTCGTTGCGTAAGTCGTGCTACTTAGTACATTTGTTCAAAGTTAGGGATCCCATTTTCCCAAATCGGTTTATCTTTTCCTAAATGCTCGCGTACAGCATCAAAAAATAATCGGGTTCTTACTGGTAAATCTCGATGCGGATATACGGCATACATCGCGCTAAACTCCATCAGTTTTACATCGGTCAATAAAGGCACTAACTTACCTTGTATTATTTCATCACCAATAATAAATGCAGGGGCAACAAAGTAAGTTGTGCCCGATAATGTTTTCATTAACAATGATTCTGCATCGTTTGCACGAAACACACTTTTTATTTTTTGCTCGCAGCGTTCACCTTTACTATCGTAGTAATCTATAGCTTCTACTCGAATAGAATTACTGGCATAGCTTGCTGCTGGTAATTGCGCTAACTCTTCCATTGTTTTTGGCATACCATAAGTTTCAATAAACTGTGGCGCAGCTAAAATTAATAACCGGTTACGCGCTATTTTACGTGCAATAAGTGACGAATCTTTAGGCTCACCTACACGAAAAGCCAAATCAAATCCTTCAGAAACTATATCTACTAATCTATCGTCTAAACGCAGTTCAACTTCTACTTGAGGAAAGCGTTTTTGAAAATCATTAAGTACAGGTTGTAAATAACGACGACCAATAAGTGTTGATGAAGTGATTTTTAACACGCCGCGCGGTTCTAAATGGTAGTTTTCGGCCATGCGCACAGTTTCGCCAAGCAGCTCTCTAAGCTCTGCTGCTTTTTTGATCATTTCGGCGCCTGCCGCTGTGAGCGAAAATGAACGCGTGGTTCGGTTAAGTAACCTAACGCCTAACTCATCTTCTAAACGACTAATTTGCTTGGATATAACAGAGCGATCTATGTTGCGTATTTCTGCAGCTTTTGCAAAAGAGCCTTGCTCAACCACTTCAAGTAACATTAAAAGTCGACTTGTTGTATCCATTATTACACCTTAATTAATCTATTGATGCCATTTTGGCATTAATGAATTTAAAAATCTATGGTTTTTACACACGGGTTTAATCCGTATTATGCGAGGCTAATCAACAATGGAGCGTCTTCATGAACAAACATCTAATTGCTGCTGCACTTACTGCGGCATCTTTAACACTTGCGGGTTGTGCTGATGAGAGCACAGCTCAATCAGCACCTGCACAGCAACTTCAACCAATTGATGTAGCACAGGTGCTTGTTAAGCCGGTACAAAGCTGGCACACATATACAACGCGTTTAGAGTCTCCACAGGAAGTTGCCTTAATGCCGCGTGTATCGGGAATCATCGATAGCATTGAATTTAAAGAAGGCGATGTGGTTAAAGAAGGCGATGTTTTATTTCAATTAGATGCTCGTCCATTTGCTGCTGTGGTTGCTAGTTTAAAAGCGCAAATCAACAGCGCAGAAGCGGCCTTAGAGCAAGCTAAAAGTGAAGACAAACGTGCGGTACGCTTATTAGACCGTAAGGCAATTTCTACTGAGCAAGCACAAGCGCGTACTTCAACACTACGTCAACGCGAAGCACAGCTTTCTGCACTTCAAGCACAACTTACCTCAGCAGAGCTTGATTTAGAATTTACGTCAGTTGTATCACCAATTGATGGCATTATTTCTCGCGCAAATATTACTAAAGGTAACAACATACTTGCGGGTCAAAGCGTATTAACGTCAATTGTTTCAAACCAAGCTATGTACGCTTATTTTGATGTTGATGAACGCACCTGGAATAGCTCTTTCAATGATGTTACTGCTGCGAGCCATCAAACTGTTGTAATGCAAAAGGTCGGTCAAAACGATTTTGCATACAAAGGCTACATTAACTTTATTGATAACCAAATTAATTCATCGACAGGTACATTACGTGTACGTGCGGTATTTAATGAAAGCAGCAACCAATTACGCGCAGGCTCGTTTGCACGTATAAAGCTGGCTGCAAATTCTATTAGCGACGCGATTATTATCCCAGAACGTGCAATTGGTACCGACTTAAAAAATCGTTTTGTATTAACGGTTGGCGAAAACAACGTACTTGAATACAAGCTTATCACTACAGGTGAGCGTTACGGTGCATTACGTGCGGTTACATCAGGCCTTAATGAAGGTGATGTTATTGCCGTAAATGGTCCTGCTCGCGTAGGCCCTGGTATGCCAATCTCTCCGCAAACCGTAACAATTGATACCAGCGGTGTAGCATTTACATTGTCAAACGACAACGCACAATTTGTGGCTAAGCAATAAGGTTTATTAATGAAATTTTCGCATTTCTTTATACAGCGCCCAATATTTGCGGCCATGCTGTCATTGGTTATTTTAATTGCTGGTGGTATATCACTATTCCAATTACCAGTAAGTGAATATCCAGAAGTAGTTCCTCCAACTGTTGTTGTTACCGCTAACTACCCGGGTGCTAACCCAACCGTTATTGCGCAAACAGTGGCAACACCGCTGGAGCAAGAAATTAACGGTACTGAAAACATGTTGTATATGTTTTCGCAAGGTACAAGCGATGGCCGTATGACATTAACGGTGACCTTTGCGTTAGGTACCGATTTAGATCGTGCTCAAGTACAAGTACAAAACCGTGTAAACAGTGCACTTCCGCGTTTGCCAGAAGAAGTACAACGTTTAGGTGTTGTAGCCGAAAAATCATCGCCAGATTTAACCATGGTAGTGCATTTATATTCACCTGAAAAAACGCACGACACAGCGTACTTATCTAACTATGCCGATTTAAACATTAAAGATGAAATTGCGCGTTTACCGGGTGTAGGTGATATTCGCATGTTTGGTGCTGGCAAATACTCAATGCGAGTATGGCTAAACCCAGATGCACTTGCTGCACGCGAATTAACAGCAACAGATGTAGTAACAGCACTTCGCTCGCAAAACCAGCAAGTTGCTGCCGGTAGCTTAGGTGCACAACCAATTTCAAACGACAGTCAATTTCAAATATTGTTAAACGTTAAAGGTCGTTTAAACAGTATTGAAGAATTTGAACAAGTTATTATTAAAGTAGGCGACGAAGGTCAGTTAACACGTTTATCTGATATAGCCCGTGTTGATTTAGGTCAAGATACTTACTCACTACGTGCAGAGCTTGATAACCAACCAGCTCTTGCAATGCCAATATTTCAGCGCCCTGGTTCAAACGCTATTGAGCTTTCTGATCAAGTACGCGAAACAATGGCGCGCTTATCTAAAGATTTCCCTACCGGTGTTGAATACGACATTGTGTACGACCCTACGGTATTTGTTCGCGGCTCAATTGACGCGGTAATTGCAACGTTGCTTGAAGCAATTGTACTGGTAGTTATTGTTGTTATTGTATTTTTACAAACGTGGCGTGCATCTATTATTCCGTTAATTGCTGTGCCTATTTCACTTATTGGTACATTTGCCGTAATGCAGTGGTTAGGTGTATCAATTAATACCTTGTCGTTGTTTGGCTTAGTATTGGCCATAGGTATAGTTGTAGATGATGCGATTGTAGTTGTTGAAAATGTAGAGCGTAATATTGAAAAAGGCTTATCGCCACTTGAAGCAACCCGCGTTGCAATGAGCGAAGTAACAGGCCCTATTATTGCCATTGCGCTAGTACTAAGTGCCGTATTTATTCCTACTGCGTTTATTACCGGTTTATCAGGTCAGTTTTATAAGCAATTTGCACTTACAATTACAATTTCGACGATTATCTCAGCGTTTAATTCATTAACGTTATCGCCTGCGCTTGCTGCATTGTTATTAAAATCTCACGATGCAAAACCAGATGCGTTCACGCGTTTACTTAATAAATTGTTTGGTCGTTGGTTGTTTAAACCATTTAACCGCGTATTTAATCGTGGTGCTAAAGGGTACGAAAAACTGGTAAAAAAACTAATCCGTATGACCGTTGTTGTAATGGTGGCTTATATTGCACTTGTTGGCGGCACAATTAAGTTATTTGATACCGTACCAGGTGGCTTTATTCCACAGCAAGACAAACAGTATTTAGTGGCTATTGCGCAGTTACCTGACGCATCAAGCCTTGATCGTACTGAAGACGTACTTGCTCAAATGCAGCAAATTGCATTAGAAGTCCCAGGCGTGGCACATACTGTTGCTTTTCCTGGCTTATCAGTGAACGGTTTTACAAACAGCCCTAACAGCGGCATTGTATTTACACCACTTGAGAGCTTTGACAAACGTACCGACCCAAGCCAATCAGCGATGGCGATAGCTGCGCAGTTGAATAAACGTTTTGCTGCCATTGATGAAGCATTTGTAGCGGTATTTCCACCGCCGCCAATTCAAGGATTGGGCACAACAGGTGGTTTTAAACTGCAAATAGAAGACAGAGCTAATAAAGGATTTGAGGCACTATTTAATAGCCTGCAAGCCGTTATTGGTAAAGCGCAACAAGACCCAGCATTAATGGGCCTGTACTCAAGTTTCCGTATCCAAGTTCCACAAATGGATATTGATATTGACCGTGAGCAAGCGCTTATTCAAGGTATTCCACTTGATGAAGTATTTAATGCACTGCAAATTTACTTAGGCTCTGTGTACGTAAATGACTTTAATATGTTTGGTCGTACGTACCAAGTAAATGCACAGGCTGATGCTGACTACCGCTTAGACCCTGATCAAATACTTAATTTAAAAGTACGAAACCGCTCAGGTAATATGGTGCCACTAGGCTCTGTATTAACAGTAACACCAACAATTGGTCCTGACCGTGTTATGCATTACAACGGATACCCAAGTGCAGAACTAAATGGTAGCCCAGCGCCAGGTTATAGCTCTGATCAAGCACAAGTTGCTATTGAAAAAGTACTCGCAGACACACTACCAACAGGTATTGAATATGAGTGGACTGAAGTAACGTACCAACAAGTACTTGCCGGTAACACCATGGTTTATGTATTCCCGTTAGTTGTATTACTTGTATTTATGGTACTTGCAGCGCAGTACGAGAGCTTACGTTTACCACTGGCAATTATATTAATTGTACCAATGACTATTTTCTCAGCCTTGTTAGGTGTGTGGTTTGTCGGCTCTGACAACAACATATTCACCCAAATAGCGTTGATAGTACTGGTCGCGTTGGCTTCTAAAAATGCAATATTGATGGTTGAGTTTGCAAAAGATAGACACGACTCAGGCTTATCGCACTTAGAGGCAATACTTGAGGCATGTCGTATGCGCTTGCGCCCAATATTAATGACGTCAATTGCATTTACAGCAGGTGTTGTACCGTTAGTACTTGCCACCGGTGCGGGCGCCGAAATGCGACACGCAATGGGTAACGCAGTATTCTCAGGCATGATAGGTGTAACCGTGTTTGGCCTATTGTTTACGCCGGTATTTTATATGTTAGTGACTAACAAAAAAGAGAAAGCGCAGGAGAATACTCATGACTAAATTAATGCAAAAAAGGCTTAAAACAAGTCTAACTGTCAGTGCGGTATTAGTCGCTGCGTTTTTAGCCGGGTGCGCGAGTAAAATAGACACCATGGGCGAGCAAAAAGCCGTTAACGAATTTGTTGCTAAAGCTAATATTGCTAGTAACGTTAGCGTTGCTGATGAAACAAACTGGTGGAAAAAGCTTAATTCTGATCAACTAAATGAGCTTGTTACTGGTGCGCTTGCAAATAACTATAATTTGCAAACAAGCCAGTTAACACTTAAAAGTGTATTAGCGCGATTAGGAGAGCAAAAAGCCCAGTACCTTCCGCAAGGTGGCGTAAATGTTGGCGTAGCTCGAAGTGATGCACCAAGCGTTTATGACCGCCAATCAAGTGCAAACGTTGCACTTGAT
>NZ_JACJDN010000125.1:0-7859 GCF_014163565.1 Pseudoalteromonas sp. SR45-5
ATGAATCAATTTGAGTAGCATCAATTGTACCTGCAGCAAAATCAACACAATCTTCAAGTGCTTGTGCTTGTGTATCAGCAGTAACAAGTGAAACAGTTGCGTCATTTTCACCCATTAATGTAGCGATGAGTAGATACTGCAGAAGCATTGTTAGGGAAAGTCACTAATAAGCTTACTGTTACTTCTTTATCTTCATATAAAGTACAACCCGTACCATCCACAGCATCAGTCATAGGTGTGTTAGCACACTTATCATCTGCATCAGGAATGTTATCGTTATCGCTGTCTACAGGAGCTACAGCTACTTCAACTACTTTAGGCTCTGGAGCTGGTTTTACTGGCTCTACAGGAGCAGAGTTTTGGCCAAATAAGTAGTTAATACCAATTTTAGCACCAACATCTGTGTAACCACGGTCAAGACCTTGGTATACAGCTGTTTCAGCATTTACAAATAAGCCATCTGTAATGAAATGTTGGTAACCAACACCTGCATTTAAGAATGTGTTGTCATCAACTACGTCAATTTCTTTAATACCGAAAAGACCATAGAAAGGACCGCCGTCTAAATGGTAAAGAGCATCAATACCGTAACGCTCGCCATCAATATTGTTACGGTTGCCAGCAACTTTATCAAAAGCATTAAAATCCATGTCTGCATATTCAAGACGTGCGCTCCAGTAATCACTGAAACGGTAACCAGCTTCAACACCCCAGCCAGTTGATTCGTTTACGTCAAGACCGGCTTGGTCACGCATGTTTTTCCAAGATGCGTCATAGTAGTCGCCAAATGCGCCAATGTAGAAACCTTCTTCTTTATCAGCAGCGAATGTAGATGCGCTAGTTGCAGCCAACGCGATTGCAATTGTAAGTGATTTTAATTTCATTGTTTTCTTCCCATTTGAACAATTTTAAATTGTAGCTAATCGATACTAGCTCAATCAGTTTTATATAGACTAACTGAGCCTTTGTTAATCAATACTTAACGAAAAATAAAGTTTATTACTTTTTTCTATGCCTTGTCGCAACACACATCCACTTACTATAGGCGAAATTAAAACTTTATTGAAAAATAAATATAGTAGTTTTTTGTAAATTAGTACTTAGCAAGGAATGTAAGAGCAATTAAATTAAATGCACTTATAAATGCAAAGAAATATTGCTTGGTTTTAATTGTGCGCATAATACCACCAGAATTAGCATTCCCCTAGGTATATGCGCATGTTTGATTAAAAAATGACTCTTTTTAATCATGTGGTTATATTTAAAGTTAAGTATTAAGTACCACAAAAAGTCTGGTAGTCATTATCATTCGTCGGTGGAGAGCAAAATTCTGATAACTTTTCACCGTAAGAGTATGGATTACCGGCTATTTTTATAAAGCGCTGTAGCAACTCGCTGGATCCTGTAGCGTTATATTGTGCAATTATTTCTTCGATCACATGATTACGCGGTATTACACGAGGATTTGCCGCTCTCATTACTTCATAACTATTATCGTCAGTTAAACTTACCCACTTAGCTCTCCATTCAATTAGCGACTCAGGTACGCTTTTTTTTCCTTTTAAGGATTCAGTAAGCGCATCAAAGGTATTGGTGTAGTCGAGCTGATTATCTTTTAATAGCGTTAACAGCTCTGCTATTAACTCGCCACTACTATCGCTAGATTCAGTTAAACCCAGTTTTTGTGCCCACATAGCCGTAAACTCAGCATTAAACTGCTCAGCAAAACTATTAATAAATGGCGTCATTAATAAAACTGCTTGCTCGTCATCATCGCTAATAAGCGGTATTAAACTCTCAGCTAAGCGTGCGCAGTTCCAGTTAGCTATATTAGGTTGATTACCGAATGCATAGCGGCCTTGTTTGTCTATAGAGCTAAATACGGTATCAAAATCAAAGCTATTCATCATGGCACACGGGCCGTAATCAATAGTCTCTCCGCTAACTAGCGTATTATCTGTATTCATTACTCCGTGAATAAAGCCAACACGCATCCAGCTCACAACTAGCTTAACTTGGTTTTTAATCACAGCGCCTAAAAATGCTAAGTATCGCTGCGAACCTGTATCGGTTATTTCTGGGTAGTGTCGCTCTATAGCTAAATCGGCTAAATTTTTAAGCCCTTCAACATCGCCTTGCGTCGCTAAATATTGAAACGAGCCAACACGAATATGACTCGTTGCTACACGCGTAACGATAGCCCCTGCTTGTGGCGGATTACGATAAACCGTTTCACCACTACCAACAACCGCTAAGCAGCGTGTGGTTTTAACTCCCAGTGCACGCATTGCTTCGCTCATTACGTATTCACGAATAGCAGGACCAAGAGCACAACGTCCATCCCCACCTCTTGAGTAAGGAGTAGCACCAGAGCCTTTTAATTGAATATCCCATAACTGGTTTTCATCATCACTAATAGCGCCCAGTAAGTGCGCTCGTCCATCGCCTAAGCGTGGTGAAAAATGTCCAAATTGGTGCCCAGAGTAACCAAGTGCTACTGCAGGAATCGCCTGTTTTTCGTTACCGCTAAAAGTGCTGGCACGCAAATCAGCCGCAACGTTAATATTAAATTGTTTTGCTAAACTCTCGTTCCACAGCAATAACTGAGGAGAGGCGACACTTGCAGGGAAATCTTCTATCGCGAAGTTTTCTGCAACATCTGTGTATCTTGGCACTAATTTCATGGTAATTCCTATTGTTGCTGACTTATACCAACACGGTTGTCACCTACGCCATAAGCAACAATTAAGCTTAACTCTTGCATACTTAAGCCACTTTGCTCTTGCATTTCGTTAAAAAAAGCTTGGGCTGCATTTAGTGACTTTTTAGTTTGTAAGCCGCCGTCTATAATTTTATGGGCACGCAAATAATTCTCTACATCGCGTGATAGTAAAAATGTATCTTTACCAAGTGCTCGCAGCGCATAAGGCCCTGTATTTCCGCCTAAACGCGAACCATGCTTTTTTAAATATGCCCACAAACCAATAATATCGTCTGTTGGCCAATTAGCGATAAACTGACTAAAACTGCCATGTTCCCCTGCTATTTCGTGGATCATGTAAGCATTTTCGGTAATTGTTTTTACTTTTTTATAGTTACGAACAATTCGCTCATCCGTTGCTTTTTGTTCCAGCATATCAGGTGGCATCATTAATAACTTGTCAACGCTAAAATCCCAAAAAACCTCTCTAAAGCCTGCCCACTTATTATTTATGACTGACCAATAAAAGCCGCTTTGAAATACTTTTCGAGTAAATTCTTCAAGCCAATCGTCGTCACTTAACGTGCTTAGTTGTTTTTTAGATAGCGGTTTTGCAAGTAATAACTTAAGCATTTTTTCGGATCCTTTTCGCTCTACCGCTCGCTTATAAATATCGCTAAATTTTTCCATACTAATTAAATACCTCACTACTTATATTGCTAGTGTACGAGAAAAGCACCTAATACGTAACCACCCCTCTTTTCGATGAATTAATCTGTATTTAGTCGCTTGACACCTAGACGGCTAAAATGCTTTAATCGCCGTAATTACCCTATTTAAATTGCACAGGTTTGTAAGTTTTACTCTACAAACAGGTGCAAAGGGCTAGAAGAGGTGCGTTATTCAGGTAGCGTATGTTAGGAGCGCAAACTCCAGCAAGCATACGTGAGGGGAATTAACGCCGAGAAGTAACCACTTTTGCGAGGTGTTTATTTCGGGCGACTAGGTTGAACCCTAGCGACTGTCACCAATAGCTGCTTATAAAAAGCAGCTTGTTAGTTTGGTGGAGAGCTTCTGGTCTTAAATATTAAGGCCGTGCGCCCTATTATTTTAAGCCCATTCGCTCTTCGAATTATTAGTTCGAACGACGTTAATGCGGCTCCTTCCATAAAGCTTTTTAACTCTTCGAATAATACCAATTGCATTAAATTAGTTATCGCTAAAATGATCACGTTTTTAATAAAATTGGTACAAATTATAAGTTCGTGAGAGATGATCAACAACTTCAATTTAAACGACTACTCACTGTGGACCGCGCTCGTAACGCCATTTGATCAACACGGCGATGTTGACTACAACACGTTAACTAAGTTGGTTAGCGATCAAGAAGCGGCACATAACGGTATTTTGCTACTTGGCAGTACGGGCGAAGGTTTAGCACTAACGCTAAAAGAGCAACAAGCCATTGTTGAGCACGTATGCCAGCTAAAACCAACAGTACCACTCATGGTAGCTGTGGGCGGTAGTAACTTAAAGCAACAAATTGAGTGGGTTAACTACTGTAATACACTCCCAATTCATAGCTTTTTACTTGGCTCACCGCTTTATGCAAAACCTGGCGCTATAGGTCAAACTCATTGGTTTGAAAGCCTACTAAATGCAAGCGCTCATCCATGTATGCTTTATAACGTACCCGGTCGAAGCGCTGTTAGCATCCCAGCGGCAACAATTCAAAACTTACAAAACAATAAAAATTTATGGGCGTTAAAAGAAGCGAGCGGCAGTATTGCTCAGTTTGAAGCTTACCGCCAAGCGGCGCCTAATTTAGCTATTTTTAGTGGCGACGATGCGCTAATGCCTTATTTTGCTCAAGCTGGCGCAAAAGGTTTGGTGTCGGTAGCTGCAAACGCATGGCCTGAACAAACTCACGAGTTTGTTAAGCGCAGTTTAAGTGGTCAACACCCTAATTTATTTGCCCAGTGGTCAAGCGCTATTAATAGCCTATTTGCTGTCGCAAACCCTATTCCCGTAAAGGTACTGATGCATTTGCAAGGCCGCTTAAGCAGCCCGCAACTTCGTCCACCTTTAACACATCTTGAGTTAACTCAAACCGATTGCATTACAACTGCAAACAACACCATTTTATCTTGGCATTAAATACAGGTTTTTATAATGAGCTGGTTAGAACTATTAAATAATTTAGAATCGGGCGCAGTACGCGCTGCATCACAAAACGAAAGCGGCCAATGGCAAGCTAACGTAGAAGTAAAGCAAGGCATTTTAGAAGCCTTTAAAAATGGCACTAATACTGAATTTGCAGGCGGCTTTGTTGATAAACATAACCTAGCTCCGCAAGAATTTAGTACTGATGATGGCGTCCGTATGGTACCAGGTGGCTCAAGGGTTCGCCGTGGTGCTTATGTTGCTAAAGGCACGATTATTATGCCACCAGCGTATGTAAACATTGGCGCATATATCGACGAAGGCACAATGGTAGATAGCCACGCATTGGTGGGTTCTTGTGCACAAGTAGGTAAAAACGTACATTTAAGTGCTGCAGTTCAGCTTGGTGGTGTACTTGAGCCAATTGGTGCAAGCCCAGTAGTGGTTGAAGATGACGCATTTATTGGTGCAGGCTGTATTATTGTTGAAGGCGTAGTCATTAAAAAAGGCGCAGTACTTGCCCCTGGCGTGCGTTTATCAGCAACTATTCCAGTATACGACTGCGTAAACGAGCGCCAACTAGATAAAGGCGAGCCAATCCCAGAGTACGCGATTGTAATACCGGGCTCTCGCCCTGCATC
Organism: Pseudoalteromonas sp. SR45-5; assembly: GCF_014163565.1. Lineage (NCBI taxonomy): Bacteria > Pseudomonadati > Pseudomonadota > Gammaproteobacteria > Alteromonadales > Pseudoalteromonadaceae > Pseudoalteromonas > Pseudoalteromonas sp. SR45-5. The sequence continues at coordinate 5,506 of NZ_JACJDN010000125.1, forward strand.
AAACGAATGGGCGCGCGAGCAAGGCCTAAGCATGTCGTGTGCGTTAATAGTTAAATACCGCGACGAGAAAAGCGATGCATCGTTATTGCTTGAAGAGGTTTTACGATAATGAGCTTTTTGAGCACGCCTATCAAAACCGCTGTAAATACTATTACACAACAACTTGATACACCTTTTTTTGTTTACGACCTAGATCAACTAAACACGCATCTTGCGCGTTTAGTTGCGCAAACCGATGTAAAGCTGTGGTACGCGGTAAAAGCAAACCCACTGTCTAAAATTATTCAAAGCTTAGACAGTGCTGGCTTTAATTTTGACGTAGCAAGTAAAGGTGAGCTTGAGCAAGTACTAGCACAAGGTATTAGCTCGCAGCGCGTGCTCAACACAGGGCCTGCAAAAAGCCCTAAACAAATAAAACACTTTATTGAGCGCGGCGTGCGTATATTCGTAGCAGAAAGCCTCAATCAAGTACGTTGGTTAAACCAACAAGCGCAACTACAAAACACGCAGTTACAAGTATTACTGCGTGTACAATTACGCTGGCCTGAAGGTGAAAAAAACCCACTGGGCGGCGACAGCCTTACGCCGTTTGGTTTGGGTTGTAATGAGTGGCAAGCACTCAATGTAGCTGACTACCCTGCGCTTAAATTTGACGGCCTGCATATTTTTCAGTGGGGCAACATGCTTAGCACTCAAAAACTAAGCGACTTGTGGTCACAAATGATTGCACCTCTTAGCCAACTTGCCAGCGATTTAAATATTAGCCTTAAAATTCTCGATTTAGGCGGCGGTTTAGGTATTCCTTATACACAAAACGAAGCAACACTTGATTGGGATGACTTAATTGCTGCGCTAGCTAAAATTAAAAATGATGCGGGTGTAGAAGAGCTATGGATGGAACTTGGTCGCTATGCCGTTGGCGAATGCGGTCATTACGCAAACCCAGTAGTAGAGCGCAAACAAAACTACAATCAAGAACAAGTAATTTTAAGCGGCGGTATAAATCACTTATTACGCCCTGCTGTTACCAGCCAGGACTTTCCTGCTGCATTACTGCGTGAATCCAGTGCTAAAACTCAAGCGGTCACTTTATACGGCCCACTTTGTACAGCGCTTGATTGCTTGGGTGAACATAACTTACCAAGCGATTTAAATGAGCACGACTGGCTAGTGTTTAGCCAATGCGGTGCTTACGGCTTTACCGAAAGTATGCCGTATTTTTTATGCCATGAGCTAGCTGCTGAGTACACCTTGCAAAACGGTACACTTACCTGTGTTCGCCAAGCCGAAAATGCCAGCCATTATTTAAGGTAACAAGTATGAGTAATACAACACACATTAGCCAAGAGAACATTGTAGTAGGGGAAGTTGCAAACGGCTTACCACTTACAATTCCTGTGTATCGTTTAAAAGGTGATGGCACAGGGCCAAGTGTTTACATTCAGGCCAATATGCATGGCGCTGAAGTGCAAGGTAACGCAGTTATTTTTCAGCTGCTTGAGCAATTAAAACACCTTAACCTTAGTGGCGATATTACCCTTGTACCTTATGCAAATCCGATTGGCTGTAATCAAAAATCTGGCGAGTTTACCCTTGGCAGGTTCGATCCGATTACGGGCACTAATTGGAATCGCATGTATCACTACAATAAAAATTTAGTGGCACAGTTTGCACAAAATCATACTCAGTATGACGACGCTACATTAAAAAGTAACTTCAAACAGGCACTTATTGACGAAGTAGATAGCAAACTTAACGGCCCTGCTTATTTACTCAATACGGGTAAACGCATTGCGCTTAACTTACAAAAGCTCGCTCATCAGGCTGATATAGTACTCGATTTACACACAGGCCCTATTTCAAGCAAGCATCTGTACTGCCCAACCTATGCAACCGACAGCGCACGTTACTTTAATATTGAACATGTATTGCTTATTCCTAGTGATTTTGACGGCGCTATGGATGAAGCTAACTTTTGCCCATGGTGGCATTTAAGTGATGCGCTTAGCGGACAAGGTCGCGAATTATCAATAGCTGTAGAAGCATTTACTGTAGAGCTAGGCAGCCAAGAAAAAATAGACTTAAAAGAAGCATTAAACGATGCAAACAGCATTTTAAGTTACTTAAATCACAAAGGCGTATTACAAAACGCACCGCATACGCCAGTTAATATGACTCGTTATGCATGTAACTTAGATGACTACTTTGCCTATTATGCCCCTATTGGCGGCATGGTTGAATACTTAGCCCCACTTGGCGGGCACATTAAAGCTGGTGAGCCTATTGCCAATATTTTACGCATGGAGCGCTACTTAAGTGAGCAACCATTGCAAACACTTACTCTTGATTGCGAT
>NZ_JACJDN010000126.1:0-7850 GCF_014163565.1 Pseudoalteromonas sp. SR45-5
TTGCATTAAAACGGTATTTACTTAATCGTAGAAAAAGCACTCATCAAAAGGTTGAATAGAATGGAGGATCTATTTTGGCAATTAAATTCAGTTAATGAATATTTTGGAATACTTATTACATGGCTGTTTGTTTTTTCTTTTTTGTTCACTCTATCAATTGCCATTAATAAGCAAGATAAAAGCCGAGTTCACCTTAGCTTTATTATGATGGCTTCGTACACACTTAGTTTATTTATGGACATAACTACTGCAGCTCCGCATTTAAAGATGTTTATATTTGATGTACTAACAATTGCAGTTATTTTTATGTGGCGTATTTTTTTAGGACGCAAAATACCGTACGGATTTTATTATCTTATTGTAGGGCTTGGTATCAATGCCTCACTGTTTATGAGCATGTATATTGATAATACTCTTTATGGCAATCGGGACTTTTGGTGGCTGTGGATGCTGTATGGTTTACTTATGCCTATTATTGATATCACTATGGCGCTAATACTAATTATCAATAAAGATTTGCTAAAACTTGTTTGGTTAATTAAAAAATTAAAATCATCATCTATACAAAAGCCAAATTAGCGCATACAAGTTATGCGCTAATTCGGGAAGTGTTATTGGGCACCACAGCCCAGTTTAGTTTTTAGCGCTTTGACAATTACAGGGTCTACAAACTCGCTTACATCACCATTGTGACGTGCTACTTCTTTAACAAGCGTTGATGAAATAAATGAATTTCGCTCTGCGGGTGTTAAAAATACACTTTCTAAATCAGGATTCAGGCGGCGGTTCATGTTAGCTAATTGAAATTCATAGTCAAAATCAGATACAGCCCTAATACCACGAATAAGCACATTAGCATTGTGATCGCGCGCAAGGTCAGCCAATAAGCCAGAAAAACCAATGACCTTAACATTATCTAAGTGACTTAAAATAGAGTTTGCAAGTTCAACACGTTCTTCAAGGTTAAAGCAGGGTTTTTTACTTGGGTTGTTCGCAACCGCAACTAATACAGTATCAAACATTTTAGCTGCACGTTGAATAAGATCTGTATGACCATTGGTTAGTGGATCAAAGGTGCCCGGGTAAATTGCAATAACTTTCATAATGTTCACTATTTATGATTTTAGCGCTAGTTTAACAGTGTTTATGCCACAAAGCAGCCTAGCTAATAAAGCATATAAACACTTACTTTCTTTGAACAGGTCAGTCCAAGGTTTGAGTGTTTTAATGATTCATATTTGTTTATACTGTTTACCTCTTTTGAGTGTAATGTAGCCTATAGATAATTTGAGTATTAGCATATGAATACCAAGGATAAAATAATACACACCAGTATTTTGTTGTTTAACGAAAATGGTGAGCGTGCAATAACGACAAATCATATTGCATCAAACTTAGGGATGAGCCCGGGTAATCTTTATTATCATTTTAAAAATAAAGAAGACATTATCCGTCATATTTTTGCGCTGTATCGCGATCATTTAAATACTCACTTTAAACCTATTAATAAAGATGATGATGCATTTAATCATTTAACGGCTTATTTAGATTCGTTATTTGAATTAATGTGGCGTTACCATTTTTTTTATGACAATCTTGGCGATATACTCGCCAGAGACACTGAGCTAAAACAAGCTTACATTGATTTTCAGTTAGAGTTATTAGAGCAAGTTCGTAAAATTATTCTAGGTCTTCGCGATAGTGAAATGATTGCTATTGATGAGCAAGATGTCATTGATTTAGCCCATACACTAAAGTTAACTGTTAGTTTTTGGACGCCTTATATTAAGGCTCGTAGGCCAAGCGGTACCCTTGCTGAGCAAGATATATATCACGGTATTTTAAAAGTACTTACATTATTTAGAGCGTACAGTACCGATAAAAGTATCGATAAAATGAACCTGCTACGCGAAAAATACACCGAGTTAGCCCAACAAGCCTTAGGGGCTGTGACCCTTCAAGATTAAAATTTTTCAATCTAGGAGCGATTAAATCGCGATGCGAGATTTGTAAGCCAGTAGGGTAACTGCTCCTGCGTTACCTTACTGACTAAATCTATGTAGGCAACAAAGAGTTAATTGCCCTAAGGCAGAATCCTTCGAGCAGCGTATGTTTAGCATTTATGCTACGTTATCGCCTATTTATAGGGAATAACCACGCTACATAGGCTCTGCCTTGCTAAAATACCAAACACACTGCTGCAAATTTAACCTCGAAAGATAAACAGGCCCTCGCGGTTGCTTAGTCGATAATTATTGGTTGTTTCCTAGACGCTGGATTTTTTGCTATAATCGCGCGCCAAATGCCTGGGAGCGCGAATTCCCGCAGTCTAAGAGTGAACTATGCTTAAATTTATCGTCAAACTACATCCTGAAATAGCCATCAAAAGCCGTTCGGTCCGTAAACGCTTTACTAAAGTGTTAGAAAATAACATTAAGATTGTATTGCGACGTCTTGACGAAAAAGTACAAGTAAGAAATAACTGGGATAATATTTCAGTTGTTACAAAGCTTGAAGATGCACAAGTTCGCCTTGATTTTATCGACAGCCTTAAACGCATACCTGGTATCGTTCAGTTTATTGAAGTAACTGAGACGCAATTTGAAACTCTCGATGATATCTATCAAAAAACAATAGCGTTAGTGGGTCATACAATTGTGGGTAAAACCTTTTGTGTGCGTGCTAAGCGTATAGGCCAGCACGACTTTACCTCGACTGATTTAGAGCGTTATGTTGGTGGTGGGCTAAATCAACATATTGAAGGCGCAAGCGTTAAACTTAGCCGTCCAGAAGTAACAATACGCTTAGAAGTAAAAGACGATAAAGCTTATATTGTTTCGCAAACGCATTTTGGTATGGCGGGCTTTCCACTACCAACGCAAGAAGACGTGCTTTCGCTTATGTCGGGTGGTTTTGACTCTGGCGTAGCAAGTTATCAAATGATTCGTAAAGGCGCACGTACGCACTTTTTATTCTTTAATCTAGGTGGCGCAGCGCACGAGATTGGTGTTAAGCAAGCGAGCTATTTTTTATGGAAAAAATACAGCTCAACACATAAAGTTAAATTTATAACAGTTGATTTTGAACCTGTTGTTGCTGAAATTCTAGAAAACGTTGAAAACAGCCAAATGGGTGTTGTACTTAAACGTATGATGATGCGAGCAGGAAGTGTAGTGGCTGAAAAGTTAAACATTCAGGCGCTTGTCACAGGTGAAAGTATTGGCCAAGTATCTAGTCAAACATTAGCAAACTTAAGCGTGATTGACCGCGTTACTGAAACGCTTATTTTACGCCCGCTAATTCAAAATGATAAACAAGAAATTATTAATCTTGCTCGCCAAATTGGTACAGCTGAAATGGCTGAAACGATGCCTGAATATTGTGGTGTTATTTCTAAAAAACCGACAGTTAAAGCCAAAATTGAAGTAATAGAAGCCGAAGAAGAAAAGTTCGATTTTGATGTGCTAGATACCGTAGTAAATAACGCGCGCATAATGGATGTACGCGATATTGACGTAGAAGCAAAGCAAGAGCTAAAAGAGGCTGAGTCGGTTGCTGATTTACCTGCAGGCTCTGTAGTAATTGATATTCGCTCACCAGAAGAAGAAGAAGCTGCACCGCTTGTAATCGATGGTGTGGAAGTGGTGCATTTGCCGTTCTTTCGCTTAGCGACTAAATTTGGTGATTTACCAAAAGACACTGACTATTATTTATATTGTGATAGAGGTGTAATGAGCCAACTACAGGCACTTATGCTGCACGAACAGGGCTTTGAAACGGTAAAAGTTTACCGCCCATAAGGTCTGTCGTCTTAAAGTTAATAATTTATATAAGCGTGGTTTATACCACGCTTTTTTTTGTCTGAATTTTAGCAAATAACTCATCATTGTAGGGTGTTGGAATACTGTGAAGTTTACCTTGCTGGCCAATATAACCACATATAGCTGATATTTCAGTTTCTCTACAATGTGCAACATCTTGCTGCATTGAAGAGTAATTATCAGACGTTAACTCCATTATTTTATAAGCGGTATTAAGTGCTTTAATCAATGGGATATTAAGCCCTTGTACCTTTGCTATATTGCATGCTTCAGTGAGTGCATTAAAAATTATAGCGTTGTACTTAGGCGAGCGTAATTCACCATTTTTTACATTACTTAAAGCGCTTAATGGGTTAATGGCAATATTTACGAGTAGTTTTTCAAAACGAAGCTGCTGAATGTTATTAGTAAACTTTAGGTTGGGTATTACATTAAAAATATCAGCTATTGGCGCACTATTTTGAAAAGCTAATTCATTACAAGCACCAATCACGCTTTGCCCTTCACCAGTGTGCTGCACAATGTATTGGTTTGATTTAAAGCCCGCTATGCTTGTAGTTAAAAAGTAGAGTGCTTGATGGGTGTTTAGCTGGTTATTTATCTCATCAACGTTGCCCATTCCATTATGCGAAAGTACAACAGAGCAATGTGTCGGTAAAAATGGCTTTATTTGAGAAAACGCATCAAGCACTTGAAAAGCTTTAACGGTAAATAAAATTACATCAAATTCAGTTGCTTTATCTAACTGATTTAATGAAATAAATTTTGCGTTAATTTTTTTTGATGCACCCTTAGCTCTGCTGTAAAAGCGGAGAACGAATTGAAGTTACTGGTTCACGTATTAAACGTGTTGATATGGCTGGTGACTTACCTGTTACTGTTATCGACCGTGCAGCAATTGAGCTTAGTGGCGAAACTTCAGTAGCTGATTTGCTTCGTAACACGACATTTAACAGTCTGGGTTCGTTCCGCCCTCAATCAGGTAGCTCTGCTCAAGGCGCTACAACTGTTAGTTTACGTGGTCTAGGCTCTGACCGCTCTTTAGTATTAGTTGATGGTCGCCGTTTACCTAAGTCTACGCTTACCGGTTCAAGCCAAGATCTAAACTTCATTCCAATGGCTGCTGTTGAACGTGTTGAAATATTAACAGATGGTGCATCAGCACTTTATGGTTCAGACGCAATTGGTGGTGTAATTAATGTTATTTTACGTAAAGATTTTAATGGTGCAGAGGTAACATTAGGTTCTGGACGCATTGAGCATGAAGGCGGGGATCGTGAAAACGGTTCAGTACTTTTCGGTGCATCTTCTGATAATGCTTCAGTACTTGCAGGTGCATCTTGGAGCGGTCGTGACATTGTTTACGCTCGTGACTTCCCTTGGTACAGCCCAGGTGGTTCAGTTTACTCTAACAATTTCACTACATTCACAACAGATGACGAAGGAAACAGAGCTAGTAATTTTGACTTCTTTTCTCCAGAATCAACATGTGAAGGTGTAGGCAATGAAAACTTTTACCGTATAGGTGCTCGTTGTGGTTTTAACTTCGCAGCTGTTTCTGCTGATGAAGCTTCTATTAAAAACCGCTCTGCTTTTGTTAAAGCCACTTATGAAGTGAACGAAGATTGGAGCATCTTTACAAACATTAATATTGCCCAAACTAAGTCGTTTGGTCGCTACGCACCAGGTCTAGATACAACAGCATATGATGCAGCATCTTCAACTGTTTATATTAGTGAAGATAGCCCTAATAACCCAACTAATCCAAACAGCCCGATATATGACGCATCTCTAGGTTTAGAGCAACAAGGTCTAGATTATTGGCATCGTTTTGCTGCACTAGGCAATCGTGATAATAACCTTTCATCAGAGCTTAAAGATATTAGCTTTGGTACGACAGGTATGATTGGTAACGTGTCTGTTGAAGCGGGTGTTCGTAAAACATTAAATGAAAGTAACAATATTGGTAGTGGTTACATACTAAGGAGTACTGCACGTCAATATATTGAAGACGGTACTTACATGCTTAACGACCCATTTGGTGCTTCAGATGAAGTTAAAAGTGCAATGACAGTAACTACTTCTCGTGTAGGTAAATTTAACCAAGAAGAGTTCTATGCTAATGCTGCATTCGATATTATGGAAACAGACGCGGGTGCAATTCAAGCTTTCGTAGGTTTTGAATATCGCTCAGAAGATTACGCTGATAAATATGATTCACTTTCTGAAGCTGGTCAAGTAGGTGGCTCTTCTGGTAGTAGTGCTGGCGGTGATCGCTCTGTACGTGGCTTATTCTTTGAAGCATTAGTTCCTGTTTCTGAAGAGTTTGAACTTAACTTTGCTGGTCGTTACGATGATTATTCTGATTACGGTTCAGACTTCTCACCTAAAGTATCAGCTCGCTATAACCCAATTGATGATTTAGTACTTCGTGCGTCATGGGGTAAAGGTTTCCGTGCTCCGTCGTTACCTGATTTAACTCAGCAACCAGCTGAATCAGCTGACTCAGTGTCTGATGAAGCTACATGTTTAGCAATTGGTGAAGCTGCAGATTGTTCTTCACAAATTAATGCATTAGTTATTGCTAATCCAGGCCTTCAATCTGAGCAATCAGATCAGTATTCACTAGGTGCGGTTTATCAATTAACTGACGCGATTTCGTTTGAAGTAGATTATTACAACATTGAAATCACAAACAGAATCCGTGCATTTAGCTCGCAATCTATTATTGATGCTCGACTACGAGGTGATTCAGTTCCTGAAGCATTTACAGTATCTCGCTCACCAAATGGTGCTGTTACCCAAGTCGTGCGCGGTTTTGGTAATGATGGTAGCTTAGAAACATCTGGTATCGATTTCAAAGCTAATTCAATGTTTGAATTTGGTGACATGGGTTCTTTAAGAACTAACCTTAATGTTTCGCACATTGTTGATTACAGCACTGACGGCGGTCGTAACTTTGTTGATGATCCAGGTGTTCCACAAATGCGTGTTAGCTTATCAAATGTCTACTCATTCTCTGATTTTGATTTTACTTGGAATCTAAGCCTGATTGACAGCCAATGTGAAGATATTACAGCAGACGGTGAGTGTGAAGGTCATATCCCTTCATGGGTAACGCATGATTTACAAGTTGCATACAGCACCCCTTGGAACGGTAAAGTTAGCTTCGGTGCACAAAATGCATTCGGTAAAGAGCCACCACTTTTTGCATATGATGGTCGTGACTATAACTTTAACTTGTACTCAGGTTTTGGTCGTACAATGTACTTAAACTTTAAACAATCTTTTTAAGATAGAAGTTTAGTGATATTAAAGAGTGACTCTTAAGTCACTCTTTTTTTTGGAGAAAATAAATGCATTGGGATCATTACTGGGACATAACTAAGGCTTTATCTAGTTTTGGTGATTCAAACAGTCCATTAGGATACCCTGAAGAGGTATTAATATTTTGGGAAAGTGTAGTCAAAGATAAAAAAGAAAATAAGAGCTATCTTGACTTAGGGACAGGGAAAGGTGCTTTAGCATTGTGGATACAAAGCATTTTAACTCGCAATAATATTAAGGGAAAAGTCAGCGGATGTGATTTAGCAAATATTAAAAAAGCTAAAATTATTAGTAGTGCCGATGAAATAAATGAAGCAATAAATAAAGTTGAATTTAAATTTAATACTCCACTAGAGTTGCTGCCGTATCCAAGTAATTCATTTGATTTACTTGTTAGTCAATTTGGTTTTGAGTATTCAAAGTGGAGCGAATCTTTACCAGAGGCAATGCGAGTACTAAAGGATAATGGGGAAATCATTTTAATGATGCATCACCCTGATTCAGTTATTACTAATGACTGTCGAGGAGGTAAAAAGATTTTAAGTTGGTTTTTAACTGAGAAAATATTTGATGACTTAGCTACGATTATCAGTTTAAAACTTAGTGGAGAAGGTTTATCTTTTAATAAACGTAATAAACAAATTATACAAAAAATACAGTCTCTTGAGGTACATAATGACGGGGAGCAAGTCTGGTTTATGG
>NZ_JACJDN010000127.1:0-7849 GCF_014163565.1 Pseudoalteromonas sp. SR45-5
CTCACTATTTGGCGAAAGCCCCTCAAGTACCTCTACCCACTCGCTGTTTTTAGCACCAAGCTTTACAGGGCGTACTTCAAATACATTGCCGCTTTTAATAAACACACTAGGTTTGCCGTTAAATTCCTGCACAGCTGTAGCCTTTACTCGCACTGCAGCATCTACTTTTGCAGTACTAATGTCGCTATTAACATGCATACCAGGACGCCAATGACCATTAGGGTTTTTAAGCTCGATTCGCGCACGCGCAATATGCCCGCCGCTCATCATCGGGGCTATGTAAAACACCTCACCTTGCGCATTTAAATGATGATGTAAATCGTACACTTTTGCGCTTTGTCCTATGGCGAGCTTTTCAATATTTTCAGGAAAAGCCGAGAGCTCGACCCATACGGTTTCAAGGTTTACTATTTGCATTAATGCGCTATTGGCAAGCTCACCGCGCTTTAAATATTGCTCGGTAATAACGCCTGTAATTGGGCTTTTTATGGTGTAATTTTGCAGTGTTTCGCGGTTGGTTATACTGGCAAGCTTATCGCCTTTTTTAACGTTTTGGCCAATGCTTACAAAGATATCGTTAACTAAGCCGGTATAAGGCGCCATTACTTCAACGGTGCCGTGCGCGGTGGGTGCTATAACACCAAATAGAGTATCTGTTAGTTCAACGCTACCTGCTTTTGCTATCTCGGTTTTAATTCCTGCGCGTTCAATTGCTTGGGAGCTTAGCGTTGCACGCCCTTCTTCTTGCTCATAATGATAATTTATTTCAACGCCTTTATAGCGTGCCATTACATCAAGCTTAAAAGAATGCGGCTCGTTTACGCTCACGGTACTTACTAAATAGTCATCTTCAGCTTTGAAGCGAATAAGCTGTGGCTCTTCACTTAAACGCTGCACATTTATGGTTACGTCTAACTGGTTTATATCCACAGCTTTATCGTTATTAAACCCATATATTCGCAGCTCGGTATTACCTGCAAACTGGGTTAACTTAAGCTCTAAATCAAGGGCGTTATTGGTTAGTAAAAATCCGCCGTGCGGGCCTTTTTGTGTGTGTTCGTCTTTGTGGCCTTCTTCATGACCTTTTTCGTGATGGCTATCAGATGCCATAGCCGTGCTACTTAATAATGGGAGTGCAAATAATTGCGTTATAAATAATGCGATAAGAGTGTTATTCATGATTGATGAGTCTCAATTAAAGGTTGGCCAGTTAAACGCTCAAGGGTAAGCAGTACTTGATATAGCTCGCTATGGATGTTGATAAGTGCGCGTTTAGAATCAAATAAAGCTTGCTGTGCGTCGAGTAATTGCAACACCGATATTTGCCCTTGTTGATAGCTTTTTAAACTTTGTTTTATAAGCGTTTGTGCTTGTGGAATAACTTGCTGTGTTAATAGCTGTGCCTGCGCAGTTTTACCTTGGTAATACGCATACAAAGTGCGTATTTGCTGGCGTAGCTGAACACGTAATTGCCCTTGTTGCTCATTAAGTAGCGTAAGTTGATGCTTTGCAGCCTCAATATTACCGCTATTAGAATTGCTTAATTGCAGTGGCATTGAAAAAGAAAACACCAACGAGCTGGCATCAGTTTGCTGGTTATATCGCACGCCACCACCCAGGGTTAAATCGCTTTGCCCGCTTGAGCGTTGCAGCGACAAATTAGCCGTTTGCTGCATATATTGCTGCTGCAGCAGTGCAAATTCAGGTGCTGTATTTACCGCATCAAGTAGCACTGCTTCACTTTTAACAGCAGCTATTTGTGATAAATCGCCAGCATAGTAATCACTCACTTGCGGCTCTTGCCAAAGCTCGGTTAGAGCTAAGCGCGCACGCTCAAATTCGCTATTTAGCATCAGCGTATTTAAATCTACTTGGCTTAATGCATAACGCATGCGGGTTACATCAGCACTTGAGGCTGCACTCGCTTTAGCGCGTTTTTCAATTGCGTTAAGTGCCTGCTTAACGGTGTTTTTACGCTCACTATTTAAAGCAATTAACGCCTGAAATTTAAGTATTTGGTAATAGCGCTCAGCGGTGGTTGCTAAAAGTGCTAACCGAGTATTTTTATACTCAATTGTTTGCGCTTTTATATTTGCCGTGGCGTAGTTAATACGGTTTTGGCGTTTATCACCCAGCTCTATTAATTGGCTTAAAGCCAGCGTGTACTGCGCCCCCGAAAACGCATGAGAGCCGTGAGTTCCTAAAAAGTTTTCAGCTTCAAAACTCAGCTCAGGATTAGCTGAAAGCGCAGCTTGGGTTTTAAGCGCCGTTAATATTTTTTGATGATACGGGTAGCGTTTAAGTTCAGCATTTTGCTGCTCGGTATTTTTAAGCGCTTGCTTTAGCGTTAATACGTATTGAGGCTCATTTTTTGCCAAAACGCTCATTGCAGGTAATGCGCACAGTAGCGCCACCAGCATAAGTGGTTTTTTGTTCATATAGCATGTCCGTTTTTTAACAAACAGAGTTGACTTAATCACTACGCCTATTTTAAAAACAAGCGCAATTAAGCAACCTAAATATGTACATAACTAGCCTTATAGCGCACAGGCGCAGGCAGTTATTTACAAAGTGTTTAAAATTAAAAACTAGCTATAAAAATTTGGTGGCGGAACATCTGGTGGATAGTTTAAACCGCTATAGCACGCAGGCAGTGTAGCTTGGCTTTGCTCAGGGCTTATAGAGTGATTTAGCGTACTGTAGTAACCACAGTGGCAATGCTGATGGGCATGTATTTCAGTAGGTGATTGCGCATCTTCATCGTTTACATTTGCTTGAGAATGAACATGCGTAGCATGATCAACTTCTTCTTGCAGATGATACGCCGCCGCATCACAGCTAATAAAGCTGTGCACAAGCACTAAAAGTATCACGACTAAAAAGTAGTTTGAGCGCATTACCTACCTAAAAACTCTAAAATGCAATTTAAGAAATCGCACAATACCTTAAATTTATTCAAATGTAGAGAGCCGCTTACGTTATTTTCTAAATTCACTTGGTGATACACCCACTGATTTTTTAAACCGTTTAGAAAAATTAAATATATTAGGATACCCCACGTAAGCGGCAATATGGGCAACAGGCCAGCGGGTATTTAGTAGTAAGCTTTTAGCTCGTTTAATGCGTAAATAAATAAGCTGCTGCATAGGGCTTTTACCAAATTGCGCTTGGCATAACCTATGTAAATGCGATGCTGAGTAATGCACGTGCTCGCACATAACTTCTATTGTCCAATCAAACTGCAGGCGCTCTTCTACCTCTAAAAACAAGCTGGTTAATCTGTTTTGCCCACCTATTTGCGGCTCGCTTTGAAGCGTAGTGTTTAAATAGTGGCTTAAAATAGGCATAACACCTTCGCGCAAAGTAGCGTTACTTTCGCTATATAAAAGCTCCATAGCTAAATGTAATGGCGCTAATTGCTGATTAGTTAATACCTTAGCCTGTGCTAAATTTAAATGTTGCCAACGTTTAGTGTTTGCAAGGTTTAGCCAAATCACATCCCACTTTTCGCTTGCTATTTTAACCTCAAAACTTTGCCTTGCCGGCAATATAGCTAAGCTATTTTCAGTTAATGAGTATTGGTTATTAACTGTTTTAAGTGTGCCCTGACCAGCCAAAGTATAAAAAAGAGTGTGTTCGAGCGGGTTAGTACGTGCAACACAATAGTCACCCAATAAATTAGAGCAACCTGCCAGCTCTATTTCAAGGTTTGGCATTTGCGAAAGCGTGGTTAAATCAATAAACCGCTCTGTACACTCTGGGCCAATATCGAGTACATCTACAATAGTGTTGCGCATAATCTAAAATGATAGTTTTGGACAAATAAAAGAGAGCTTTAAGCATAACCCCAACGCATTATTTTAGCTATATTTAAGCCACTATAATTGCCATACATGCAATAGGACACTAATGAACTCACTACAACACATAATTAACCGCCGTGATTGGGAAAACCCAATTTCAGTACAAGTTAATCAAGTAAAAGCGCACAGCCCACTCAATGGATTTAAAAGCGTTGACCATGCCCGTACTAACACACAATCACAAAAACAAAGTTTAAACGGCCAATGGGATTTTAAATTATTCGATAAACCCGAAGCGGTTGATGGATCACTGCTAAGTGAAACACTAAGCAAAGATTGGCAAAGTATTCCAGTGCCTTCTAACTGGCAGTTACACGGCTTTGATAAACCAATTTACTGTAATGTTAAATACCCATTTGCAGTTAACCCGCCATTTGTACCAAGCGATAACCCAACAGGTTGCTACCGCACTGAGTTTTCTATTACGGCGGATCAATTAGCGCAGCGTAACCATATTATTTTTGAAGGCGTAAACTCGGCATTTCACCTTTGGTGTAACGGTCAATGGGTGGGTTATTCGCAAGATAGCCGCTTACCAAGCGAATTTGATTTAAGCGAACTGTTAGTAGTAGGCACCAACCGTATTGCGGTTATGGTTATTCGCTGGAGCGATGGCAGTTATTTAGAAGATCAGGACATGTGGTGGCTAAGCGGTATTTTTCGCGATGTTAACTTACTTACAAAACCACAAAACCAAATACGTGATGTGTTTATAACCCCCGATTTAGACGCTTGCTATCGCGATGCAACGCTACATATAAAAACGGCGATAAATGCGCCAAATAACTACCAAGTAGCAGTACAGGTTTTTGATAATGAGCAAGCACTCTGCGAGCCACACATACAAAGCACTAACAATAAACGCGTTGATGAAAAAGGCGGCTGGAGCGATGTTGTATTTCAAACAATTGATATACAAAGCCCTAAAAAGTGGACCGCCGAAACCCCATACTTATACCGCTGCGTTGTAAGCCTGCTAGATGAGCAAGGCAACACAGTAGATGTTGAAGCCTATAACATTGGTTTTAGAAAAGTGGAAATGCTTAACGGACAGCTTTGCTTAAACGGCAAACCGCTACTTATTCGCGGTGTTAACCGCCACGAACACCACCCAGAAAACGGCCACACAGTAAGCACCGCCGACATGATTGAAGATATTAAGCTGATGAAGCAAAATAACTTTAATGCTGTACGTACTGCTCACTACCCTAACCATCCACGCTTTTACGAGTTATGTGACGAGCTAGGTTTATACGTAGTGGACGAAGCAAACATAGAAACCCACGGCATGTTTCCTATGGGGCGTTTGGCAAGCGATCCGCAGTGGGCAGGCGCATTTATGTCGCGCTATACACAAATGGTTGAGCGCGATAAAAACCACGCCTCTATTATTATTTGGTCACTGGGTAACGAATGCGGACACGGCGCCAACCACGATGCTATGTACGGATGGTCGAAAAGCTTTGACCCTTCTCGCCCAGTGCAATACGAAGGTGGCGGCGCAAATACCACAGCAACCGACATTATTTGCCCTATGTATGCCCGTGTAGATACACATGTTGCCGATGACGCCGTACCAAAATATTCAATAAAAAAATGGCTAAGCCTACCGGGTGAAACGCGCCCACTTATTTTATGTGAGTACGCCCATGCAATGGGTAACAGCCTAGGTAGCTTTGACGATTACTGGCAAGCATTTAGAGAATACCCTCGCCTGCAAGGTGGCTTTATTTGGGATTGGGTAGACCAAGGTTTATCTAAAACTGATGAAAATGGTGAGCATTACTGGGCCTACGGCGGCGATTTTGGTGATGAACTAAACGACCGCCAATTTTGTATTAACGGCTTATTATTTCCAGATCGCACACCGCATCCAAGCTTGTTTGAAGCTAAATACAGCCAGCAACATTTACAATTTACGCTGCGCGAGCAGACTCAAAACCAATTTACCGTTGATGTATTTAGCGATTATGTATTTAGTCACACAGATAACGAAAAACTGGTTTGGCAGTTAATGCAAAATGGCATCTGTGTTGAACAAGGCGAGCATGTACTTAATATTGCTCCGCAAAGTACACACACGTTAACAATTAAAACTAAAACAACGTTTGAGCAAGGTGCGCAATACCACCTTAATTTAGATGTAGCACTAATTAACGATTGTAGCTTTGCAAGTGCCGAGCATGTATTAAACACCGAGCAGTTTAAGCTTATAAATAGTAATAATTTAAACAGTGAATCATTTGCATCAACTCCAGAGCAAAGCGCTATAAGTGTTAACGAAACCGACTCCCACTTATGTATTGAAAACGATAAGTTTAAACTTGTTTTTAGTAAGCAATCAGGGCTTATAGAGCAGTGGTTACAAAACGATACTCAGGTTATTAGTAGCCCACTGGTTGATAACTTTTATCGCGCCCCGCTTGATAACGACATAGGCGTAAGCGAAGTAGATAACCTAGATCCTAATGCATGGGAGGCACGTTGGTTACGTGCAGGTATAGGGCAATGGCAGCGCACATGTAGCTCAATTCACGCAGTGCAATCAAGCGTTGATATACGTATTACTTGTGTATTTAATTATGAATTTAACGGCGTGCTACAAGCAAAAACACAATGGCTATATACACTAAATAATACCGGCAATATTAGCTTAAATGTTGATGTGCAACTAAACGATACTCTACCGCCAATGCCGCGTATAGGGCTAAGTACAACGCTTAACAAGCAAAGCGATACAAAAGTAAACTGGCGTGGTTTAGGGCCTTTTGAAAACTACCCAGATCGCAAAGCCGCAGCACGTTTAGGTTATTACAGCTTAAGTTTAAATGAGCTACATACCCCGTATATTTTCCCAACCGATAACGGCCTGCGTAGTGATTGCCAATTACTGCGTATTAATAATTTAACCGTAACCGGTGCGTTTTTATTTGCAGCCAGTGAGTATTCGCAAAGTATGTTAACGCAAGCGAAACACACAAACGAACTCATTGCTGATGATTGCGTAAATGTACACATTGATCATCAACATATGGGGGTTGGTGGCGATGATTCATGGAGCCCAAGTACCCATAAAGAATATTTACTTGAGCAAAAGCAGTACAGTTATTCTTTAACATTATCTGCTGAATAATTTAAACAAAAATAGCGGCCAAATTGGCTGCTATTTTTAATTAACACACACTATTTATTAGCTAGTTTTTTAGCTAATACGTTATCAAGAGAAAAGCTTCCCGCTCCTTGAATTGCTAAAACTAAAGTTACTACAAGTAACGTTAATGCGTATTCATAGCCATTGTTTGCCATAAATAAGCCATTACTAATATGTACGCTAAAAATAGCAATCAGCATAGTAAACGCCGTAACTACAGCTGCTGGGCGAGTTAACAAACCAATTGCTAATGCAATGCCACCAAAAAACTCAGCGCTACCTGCCATCATTGCTAACCAATAGCCAGGCTCTAAACCAATACTCGCCATCCATTGGCCTGTACCTTCAAGCCCGTAACCGCCAAACCAAGCAAATAGCTTTTGTGCACCATGCGCCGCTAAAATAAGGCCAACTGGTACTCGTAAAATTAATGCTGCTACGCCTGCTTTTGAGCTAAGTAATGTGTTTAGTAATTTCATGAGTTTTAGTCCTGTTTAAATTTATTTAATCGTTAGGTTTTTCCTAACCGTTGAGCACAGTTTACTATCATCATTAAAAAACATTAATACGAAATTTATTGGTTAATTAGCAACGCAGTATTTATAATAATCCATAAAAAAACCGCCAACCCAAAGGTTGACGGTTTTTTATTAACGTATTACTTAGGGCGTGTTGATCTTTGTGGATTGAAATTTGTTCAATCCAAGGAAGATTAAATCGCGGCGCGAGGTTTGTAACCTAGTGGGCTAAGTAAAAACCGAGCAAAGCTTCCGCGTCCTGCTCACGCCCCTTACCTACATCCATGTAGGCAACAAAGAGTTAATCGTCCCTAGAA